>CAYUZL010000120.1:0-7393 GCA_964449725.1 uncultured Alteromonas sp.
CGGTCACATCAAGTAAAATAGGCGTGATATTGTGGTGTTGTTTTAACCTTTCTAAGTCAGCTTGGTTACGGACACCTGCAATAACATGCCAATTTTCTTTTGCAAGTTTAAGCGCAATATCCTCGCCAATACCTGATGAACATCCACTGATCATGGCGCGTTTTTGCATGATTATTCCTTTTTGGCGAGCGTAGAAGTTTGCGTTTAAATAAACTGAGCTTAGTTCAATTTTGCTTTTATGAGGCCGCTTACTTTACCCATATCTGCACGACCCTGAAGTTTAGGCTTTAGTAAACCCATCACTTTACCCATGTCTTGCATTGAAGATGCGCCAGTAGATTCAATCGCTTCGTCAATAAGTGTAGCAATTTCATCAGCCGTAAGGGGTTGTGGTAAGAATGACTCAATAACGGCAATTTCTTCACGCTCTTTTGATGATAAGTCATCGCGGTTGGCGGCATCGAATTGCTCGGCTGCGTCTTGGCGTTGTTTTACCATTTTGGTTAAAATGGCTAACACATCAGTGTCGTTTAGTTCTATTCGTTCATCTACTTCACGTTGCTTCACTGCTGCTAGTGCCATACGAATAGTACCTAAACGCAATTTGTCTTTTGCGCGCATTGCGTCTTTTTGTGCGTTTTTTAAATCGTCTATGAGTGCCATTGGCCATTCCTTCATTTCTATTTTATTTGTACAAACAAAAAAGCGCCGATAATAATCAGCGCCTTTAAATTCAGTACAGAAAAACCCTTAGTAGAGTTTTACACGACGTGCGTTTTCTCTCGCCAATTTTTTCAAATGACGCTTTTTCGCAGCCGCTTTCTTACGCTTGCGTTCCCACGTAGGTTTTTCGAAGAATTCACGACGACGTACTTCAGATAAAATTCCAGCCTTTTCACAAGAACGCTTGAAACGGCGTAAGGCTACGTCAAACGGGTCGTTCTCTCTAACTTTAACTATGGGCATTAAGTTCTCACCTATATTCTTTCAATTATTTCGGGTTTCACATGCAACTTTCAAGCTGAGAAAGGCTACCCGTGTGCTAAAAAATGGTGCAGAATTCTAAACATTATTACGCACATTGTAAAGTCAAAATATATCAAAATTTAAACAGTTATTGATTACTAACTGAAAATGCCTTGATACACTTACTAATATTCAACAATTATGCATAAAATCGCGCAATAAATTAATGTACTTATTATGACTAAACAGCATTTCATTACGTTACCAACACTGCCTCGTGGGTTCCATTTAATAACACCGTACATTGAAGAGGTATTAAATAAGTGTTCTCATACTGGGCTGGCCCATGTATTTATACAGCATACATCGGCATCACTGACCATAAATGAAAATGCAGATCCGACCGTTCGACAAGATTTTGAATCTCATTTTAACGTTATGGTACCGGAAAATGCACCTTATTACACCCATACCTATGAAGGAAGCGATGATATGCCTGCACATATTAAGGCGAGTATGCTGGGGCCAGACATAACTGTGCCTATCTCCAATGGAAAGTTAGCTTTGGGTATATGGCAAGGAATTTATTTGTGTGAGCACCGAAATCACGGTGGTTCCCGTAATCTGGTGGTGACTTTAGTGTAATTGGTCGTTAAATGACGCTGTGACTTGCGCTTATTTAAACTAATAGTAAACTGCGCAGCGATTAATAGGAGACGAATGTGCGCGTACTAGGTATTGAAACATCTTGTGATGAAACAGGCATCGCAATTTATGACAAGCAACAAGGTTTGCTTTCCCATACTTTATATAGTCAAGTGAAGCTACACGCTGACTATGGTGGGGTAGTGCCTGAACTTGCGTCTCGTGATCACATTAGAAAAATAGTCCCTCTTATTGAAAAAGCGCTAGAAGAAGCAAACTGCAGTAAAGATGATCTTGATGGCATTGCTTATACTCAAGGCCCTGGCTTAATCGGTGCTCTCCTTGTAGGCTCTTCTGTAGCCCGAGGGTTAGCGTTTTCCTGGAATTTACCCGTTATTGGTGTCCATCATATGGAAGGCCACTTATTAGCACCCATGCTGGAAGATAATCCACCTCCGTTCCCCTTCGTTGCGCTGCTGGTCTCTGGTGGGCACAGCATGATGATTGATGTGGAAGGTATAGGCAAATATACCGTATTAGGTGAATCAATTGATGATGCAGCAGGTGAAGCGTTCGACAAAACGGCAAAGTTGTTAGGGCTAGATTATCCTGGTGGTCCTTTATTAGCAAAGCTTGCCGAAAAAGGGGATGCTGGACATTATAACTTCCCGCGCCCCATGACCAATAAACCAGGTTTAGATTTTAGCTTTAGTGGGCTAAAAACATTCGCTGCGTACACCATTCGAGATTGTGACGGCAGTGCGCAAACCCATGCCAATATTGCCTATGCGTTTCAAGAAGCCGTGGTTGATACCTTGATGATCAAGTGCCGCCGTGCTTTAAAACAAACAAAACGTAAACGGTTAGTTATTTCTGGTGGAGTCAGTGCAAATCGTCATTTGCGCTCAGCCATGAAAACCATGATGGGCTCAATGACAGGGGAGGTATTTTACCCCGCACTGGACTTATGTACGGATAACGGCGCAATGATTGCTTATGCAGGCTGTCAGAGACTAAGTGCAGGCCAAGTGTCAAGCTTAAGTGATGTGGCTAAGCCCCGTTGGTCATTAGAAGAGTTGCCTCCTATTTAGCCGCTTTCTTTTTTTGCCAAATAGTCGGTTCTTCTCTTTTTACTAGTCGAATAATGTTGTGTCGATGACGCAGTATAATGAACAGGCTTAGCATGCACACTGCAGGTGTGTATTCCGGTTTGATGACGTAGGTGTAAACCGGAGCCAATAGTGTCGCCGTAATCGCGCCTAGAGAAGAAAAGCCAGTAAGAAAAACCACTACGATCCATGTTCCTATCATTGCGCCAGCTAGGCCTAAACCAATAGGCAGTAGTGCACCAAACGCAGTGGCAACGGCTTTTCCTCCTTTAAACCCAAAATATAAAGGAAAGCTGTGTCCTAAGCAGGCAGCCATAGCCACTAAACCTAGTACTATAACCGGCAAGTCCCACCAGTAACTCAGGTAAACAGGGGCCAGGCCTTTAAAAATATCAAATAGTAAAACTAAAACCGCAGGGGTACGGCCACCTAAGCGTAATATATTTGTCGCGCCAGGATTTTTTGAACCAAACAAGCGAGGGTCGGGTAAATGAAAAAGTCGGCTTACTATTACTGCGCTTGATAAAGAGCCAGATAAATAGGCTAAACAAATCATAAAGACAGCATTGGCAGTCATGGAATGTTATCTACAATTAGGTACACTAGTATATAAATTACTAAAAAATCGACTAAATCGCCAGATGCAAAAAATTATCATCGAACAATTACAGGTTCCTACTCTTATTGGGGTATATGATTGGGAGCGAACACAGACTACGAATTTATTGTTTACTCTATCTTTAGATGTAGACATTTCTGATGCGACATTGTCAGACAATGTCATTGATACCGTTGATTATGGTAAGGTCGCAGAACATGTTAAACAAGTCGCTAGTGAAACGTCTTTTGAATTACTTGAAGCTTTGGGGCGGCGTATTTGTGAAAGTGTATTAGCTGTTTTTGCAGTCTCTAAGATTACGCTTAAAATTGAAAAACCTGATATTTTACCCGATGCGACCACTGTTTCTGTCATTATGGCGTTTGATAAACGAGGCATCACCTCTATTTAACATTCACGTTTTCTTCTGTTTTAACCACAATACTATTTGAGGTACGGCGTAATGACGCTTTTAGAAATTATCATACTGGCTATTATTCAAGGCGTAACCGAGTTTTTACCTATATCGAGTTCCGCCCATTTATTGTTACCTGCTGAGTTGTTAGGCTGGGTTAGTCAAGGCTTAGCATTTGATGTAGCGGTACATGTTGGCAGTTTGCTAGCTGTAATTATATATATGCGAAAAGAAATTTCCATGCTGACTGTGGGCTTTTTAAAACACGGCTTTAATAGAAGTCAAAGTAACGAAAGTAAACTGGCGTGGTCTGTGGTCATTGCAACTGTACCCATTATTATAGTGGGTTATCTAATGAAAGATTGGATTGCGTTAAATGCAAGAACGGCACTAGTGATGGCGGTTACGACCATAGGCTTTGGTTTATTACTTTGGTATGCAGATGTAAAAGCATCATTGACACGAAAACTCGATTCTATGGGGTTTAGCAGTGCGATAATTATTGGTTTGTCTCAAGTTCTGGCGCTAATACCGGGCACATCTCGTAGCGGTATTACAATGACATCAAGTCTAATGCTCGGGTTTGATAGAGAAAGCGCTGCAAAATTTTCATTTTTATTGTCTATTCCCGCTATTTTGGGAGCAGGGCTTTTTTCTACGATTGAGTTAATTCAGCAAACAGAAGCGGTAGATTGGATGGCGTTATTGTATGGAGCCGGGTTTTCTTTTGTGAGTGCATATTTGTGTATCTATCTGTTCCTCAATTGGATTTCTCGTATTGGAATGCTACCTTTTGTTATCTATAGATTAACTCTTGGGGTAATTTTATTGTGGTTTGTATTTGGTTAGTGAGTTTAATTTTAAGGTGAAATAATGTCAGACACGATATTTACAAAAATTATTAATAAAGAGATCCCCGCTGATATCTTATATGAAGACGAACTGGCGTTAGCTTTCAAAGATATTAGCCCTCAAGCACCTGTTCATTTTTTGGTTATTCCAAAAAAAGCCATTGCTACAATTAATGATATTTCCGAGGATGATTGTTCAGTTGTGGGGCATTTGAGCTTTGTAGCGGCTAAAGTGGCTAAAGAGCTTGGCGTTGCTGAAGAAGGGTACAGAACAGTAATGAACTGCAATGAGTTTGGAGGACAAACTGTTTACCATATTCATCTCCACGTTTTAGCAGGTAAACCATTGGGTTGGCCACCTTTTTCAGCAAAATTAAAATAATTATTCCGGTATGGTCTAGTATTTAAAGTAACTCTTCAAAGCCACCACCAAAAGTGGGATGGCGTTGTATTTAAGTGAAATAATAAAGGACAAGTTATGTCGACACAGAACGCATTGCTCACCATTCTTTTTGAAAAAGTGAAAAACGATACGCTAGTGCTACCAACATTACCGGCTATAGCGTTAGAAGTTAGAAAAGCCGCGGACGACCCCGAAATAAATTTAAATAAGATGGCTGACGTTATCGCTAAAGATCCGTCGTTAAGTGCGCGAATGATAAAGATTGCCAATAGTGCTTATTTAGGTAGAACAGTTAAGGTCGAATCTGTCTCTCAGGCAGTAACTCGAATTGGGCTTCGTCAAATTAAACACATAGCGACAGCCTTAGCAATGGAACAACTTTTTGTCTCTAAAAATGACATTATTGCTAAGTATTTAAGCGAACAATGGGAAAAAACAGTCGCCGTTGTTGCTAATAGCATGGCCGTACTGCAAACCTATTCTGCGAGAACAAAAAATAAAGAAAAGAGCGTAGATGCACTGGCGTTGAGCGCTTTGGTACATAGCATTGGTGTTCTTCCAATATTAACTGAAGCAGAACGTCATAATGACGTGTTCGCCAACCCTTTGTTTCTCGAAGAAGCGATTGAAAAAACCGCAGGTGCTATTGGCGGAAAAATAATGGAAAAGTGGGAGTTTGGCCCAAGTTTCGTTGCTATTTCCCAGTCTTGGAATGATTTGTCTGTCATTACTGACGATATAGGTTACATGGATTTTGTTCGAGTGGGAGCTGTACTAAGTGGTAAAATGGCCAAGCAAAAAGATGAAGTCTTAAATGCCGCGATTGAAAGAGGCGTAATAGAGAGCTCTAGCGAGCTCTCTACGGATGAATTTTCAGATATGTACAATAGTGCTATCGCTATATTTTCATAATCTGTATTTAGGTTAAGTCGTCTGTAAGAGAGAGCTCTTTATTGAGAAAATTAATAAATTGGCATAGCTCTGCAGACATTAATGCAAATTCAGCATCTAGGCGTTGCATAACATCGTCTTTAGGCACATCACTGACCGATTCTACAATTCGGTCAGTGAATTTAATTCTCTTTACACTACCGTCTTCACATAAAATTGCAGTCATTACGTCATTGTAGGAAATCGCAATTTTTTGAACCCACTTTCCTGCGTCAATATGATGCTTGATTTCTTCTGAATCCAAAGGCTGATTTTTACATCTAACAATACTTGCGGCATCGTCACTAGATTTTAACTCAGCTTCTTCTAGCAGCTCAATAGAGTCGGGTACGGCTTGGCTAATCCAGCTAGTAAATTCGTTTTGTAAACTACGTCTAACTAAAGGAATAACAGGAAGGCTATTCAACGCTTTCCTAAGCATGGCTAGAAACGTTTCTGCTTTGCCATCTGAAGACGCATCGACTAACACTTTGCCATCTTCAATAGATACACAAGCATGGGTGTAGCTATTTTTGGTAAAGGCTCTTGGTAATAGCATATGGACAATTTCTTGCTTTAAATCTGCTTGTTGTTTTTTGCCAACGGGAGAGCCGGTTTCCGCTTCAATGGCTTCTACTTTTTCAGCTAATTCTGCATTGATTACGGCAGCAGGAAGGATCCGTTCTTGTTTTTTTAAAGTTATCCAAAAACGGTCACCCACTCGATGAAATAAGGTAGGGGAGTTACCTCCTTTCACCGATGAAAATGGAGAGCAGAACCCCATAGTGGCAGTTTCTTGTTTTCCACATGGACGAAAAACGTGATCAGATAATGCGTTTTGTAGATCATCGTCGTGTAATGAGAGATCTTGAGTAAGTTGATAAACTTTTAAATTTTTAAACCACATGTTTAGAGGACTAGAATGAGACAGTTCGGCAGATTAACAATTTAAGTTCGTTTGGGGAAGCGTATCGTATACTTTAGTCCTTTCCCTAACTCACTTGACGCAGTGATTTTACCTTTTAATGCTTGATTGACTAAATTGTACATAATGTGAGTGCCTAGTCCGGAGCCACCCATATCTGCTGCTGTAGTGAAAAATGCATCGAAAAGTTTGTCGAGGTACTCACTGGAAAGACCTTTACCATCATCTTCATACATCAGTACGATATCGTTATCTTCTTCTGTAACCTGAATTAAAATTTGACCGGCTACTCCCGCGTCGTAACCATGAATATGAGAATTCATTATCATATTCGTGATAATTTGTGCAATAACACCTGGCGCGCAAAAGATTTGCAACTGCTCAGGGCATTCAATTGTGATTGTATGCTGAGAGCGTTTAAAGCTTGGGAGTAGAGAACTCAAAATTTCATGCAAGTATTCATTTAAGTCAAAGCAGCGCTCGGCTTCACTGGTTTGATCAACTGCAACTTGCTTAAAGCTGGCTATTAAATCTGACGCACGATATAGGTT
>CAYUZL010000121.1:0-3231 GCA_964449725.1 uncultured Alteromonas sp.
GTTTATAATTTTGGGCTTCATGAAGGGATGACGTACTGTCAGGGTAAATTGCCGATGAGTACATCATGGTTTCGTCTAAAAATTGGGTATATAGCGTATTTCCCAAGTCGTAGTGAGCTTCGATGTTTTTCTTTGCTTGAGCTTGGCTATTTCGGCGTAAATAGTGATGTATCTTTCGAGTTGGATAATTCAACCATTTGAATTTGTTTTCCCATTTATCAATTATGGTTAGGTTACGAGCAAATAATTGAACTAGCTGGGTTAAATCAGACGCATCCCACAACCCGTCCATATAGGCTTCTCCTGCACCAACTCCACCCCCCAGTAGCAATTTAGGGTAAGCTTTCGGAGAATTTATATTTACGACTACCTGTAGTTCAGATGCCGAGCCCATTTGAGCTATTTCTTGTCCTTGTTCACGAACGGTAATTTGTCCGTTTTCAAGCATAGACAAAACATTTAAAAACAATGAGCGGCATAGACGTTCACTCCAGCTATAAGTTTCTACCGAAGGAAGAATAAAATCACTTTGAGACATTGTGGTTGTCCTCTTTTAATGCTGAAGAGTGAGAGTAAATAGGGACTCGTTTAATGAATAGTTTGAGCGCTTGCCAATAAATACCTATTAGTGAAAACAGCGTAGTACTGGGTATTTTAAATACGAGTCGTTTCATATTCTTGCTGGATAATGCGTGTTTTTTCAAAGCGAGAGAGGCGGTAAAATGACGTTCAGATTTATAACAAGATAAAGCCAAGTTAAAGCTATTATTAGGTTGTCCGACTTGCCATTTATATTGCATGTCTATGGGGTTGAATGGCGATACATGAAACAGCTTGTCAGTGTCTTTTTGATTATACATATCAACCAAATAATAGTGTCTTTCGTTCCACGGGGTATTGCTGACTTCTGCAAGCATCCAATTACACTCGTCGCTTGTGGTGGGCTTGTGAAAGTAAAAATTCACTGGGCTGAAAAAAATACCCAAGGCTCGTACCTGACCAAAAAAGTAGATCTCATCGGAAACATCGCTCGCCCCTAATTCTCGCATTTTCGCTTTTACTGCGCTGGCAAGCTCTTGAGGTGTTTGGGGTTGCTTGTAGGGAAAGTAGTCAGACACTTTGAATTGGTACAGGCTTCGCTTATTCACAGAAAAATAGTTTATAAAGTTCAATTCATCTGTGATTTCTGACAATTTAAGCCAGAAAAAAAACATCGAATAAGTGAATTTGTGGTGTTTAGGAAGAAAACGTTGGTGAACGACGTCGCCTTGGTAAATCGCACTTTCTTGTATCTTTTGCATTACCATTGCTCTCCCATATCTCGGCATACATCAAGGGCGCTTTTAATACCATCTTCGTGAAACCCACTGTACCAATATGCACCACAGAAATGTAACCCATTTTGGTTGGTAACTTCACTACGTTTGCTTTGTGCTTCAACCATGCTTTTACTGTATTGAGGGTGGGTATAGTTATAACGTCCCAATATCTGTTTTGGGTCAATTGCAGCTGTGTTATTTAATGTAATGCAAAAGGTTGTTTGGGTAACTAGGCGTTGTAATATATTCATGTTGTAAGTCACCGATGCGGGATTCTTATCAGCCAGACCAGAGGATGAATTAGGACGTAATTCGTAGTTCCAGCTTGCCCAAGCGCGTTTTCGTTTAGGAAGTACAGATTCGTCAGTATGCAGCACGACTTCATTGTCTGAATAAGGAATGGCGCCTAGAACTGCTTTTTGAACACCTGAAGGATTACTCAAGCAGGCTAGCGCTTGGTCGCTGTGACATGCGAAGATCACACTATCGAATTCTTCGATTCCCCCTTTGGTACTTAAATACCATGTGTCGTCTAGTTGATGTACGTTACTAACTGGGCTGTTCAGCTTTATTTTGTGTTTAAAGTCTGCGGTGAGCGGCTCAATATAACTACTAGAGCCACCTACTAATGTATACCACTGGGGGCGATCTTTTATATTCAGTAAGCCGTGATTGTTGAAAAACTGCAAAAAGAACGTCAGTGGAAATTGTTTTACGTCATCTAAACTCGCAGACCATATCGCTGCGCACATAGGTAATATGTAATTATTTGCGAAACCCTGACTGAGTTTGTTGTGTTGAATAAAATCAAACAGTGTCAGTCCATCTGTATCAGTTTTATCTTCAATAACTTGTTTGCAGATCTTGTTAAATTTGATGATGTCTTTAACTATGCGTAAGAATTTTGGCCTTAGCAGGTTTCTGCGCTGAGCAAATAAGGAATTTAAATTGTGTCCGTTATATTCAATATTTTCTGATGTATTTTTAACGGAAAAGCTCATTTCTGTTTTTTGTTTTTCAACACCTAGCTCGTCCATTAGGCGTATAAAATTGGGGTAAGTCCAATCATTAAATACGATAAACCCAGTGTCTATATTGTAGCGGGTGTTATTGTGCTCCACTTGTTTAGTGGCAGTGTGGCCACCAATATAATCATTCGCTTCAAACACAGTGATGTCGTGTTTTTTATTGAGTATAAAGGCTGCTGTTAGGCCCGATATACCGCTGCCAATTATTGCAATACGTTTGCGTTTATCTTTCATATTATTGGCTTTGCCTGTTTTTTAAATAAAGAGAAAGGGATTTTTGAATACCAGCTGGCAGTAAACTAAAAAATCGTAGTAAGAATGAAAACCTGCGAGGGAAGTAAGTCGAATGAGCTTTCATTTCGATCGCATTTAAAATAGTTATTGCTGCTAACCTAGAGGATATTTTCATTGGCATTTCAAAGTCGTTTTTATCAGTTAATGGTGTTTCTACAAATCCTGGAGAAATCGTTTGCACAATGACTCCATGTTGAGCCAAATCGACTTCCAAAGATTTACCAAAATAATAGACTGCGGCTTTGCTTGCACCGTAAGCTTCGCATCTGGAAAAAGGAAGAAGACGAGCTAAAGAATCAATGATTACGATTTGCTTACCTGCCGATAATGTATCTCGAAGCGCTGAGAAGGTATTAACAACACCAAAAAAGTTCGTGTCAAACACCCGCTTTATTACTGACGGTTCGAAATTATCAATTTTTACGTATTCACAAGTACCTGCGTTTAACACTGCGATATCAAAATGAAGGTCTGCCAGTACTTGATGAGTTTGCTTTTCGTTAGTGACATCGAACTCTAAGGTAGAAATTCGCGTGTTATTTGCAAGCTTTAGCAAGCTCTCTTTGTTACGGCCACAAGCAATCACTTTG
>CAYUZL010000122.1:0-7632 GCA_964449725.1 uncultured Alteromonas sp.
GCTCTCTAGCATACATACCTTCTATACCAAAGATACCGTATTGTGTTGCATAGCTGTATGCGACAGAAAAAAATGAGCCAGTTTCATAACTTTCGTTAATCGTATCATCCAACTGTATCGCCCGTAAGCGAACATCAAGCAACTGATTAGCCTTAATGTTCCACAAGCTTCTTAGGGCTAATGTTCTACCTGACGTGCCTGAACCCGATTCACGAAAGCTAGCGGCGAAATTGCCTATGATTTGTCCGTCATTGGTATAACCATCAGGATACAAGTGATGAACATACCAAGCATCAGTAAAGTCTACATACTCAGCACGAAATGAAATATCTTCGGTAACGAATGGGAAGAAAATGCCTAGGGACGTTGCGACATTACCAAGACTAAAGTTACTGTTGTTTACCGTATCTTCGCCCGCATACTCCCCATAAACCGAAAACGGTATTCCCCAATTTAAATTTAAGCGGGTAGTCACTGACGCTTGCTGGTTACCAAATTCTAAATTTGGATCGTCTGATTCTATATCCCCAACATTGTCTCGCCCTGCAGGGTCAAAGAATGCGCCTATAAAATCTGAAAAAGTAACGTCTCTAGCCCCACCACCAAACTGAAGGGTTCGATTAAAGCCAACTGTCCAATTATCTAAAGGATTAACACTAAGATGGAAGCCACCCAGTCGAGGGCTCCCCGGAAACAGCTCATCACCAAGTACAATACCATCAACAGGCTCTAAAATAGAGTAAAATAATTCATACCTCAATCCCCATTTTGTTAATGGAACTGCATTACTGACAGTTAATGAAGGCGATGATTTAGCATTAGTACTTATTAGCATTGCACTATCTTCAAAAGGAGAAAACCAGTGTTCTCTATAGCCAAAATCTACTTGAAATTGGCTCCAACCAACTGCAAGGTAGGTGTTTTGGTGAGTAATTTTATTGTCTTGGGAAAACGTACTTCCCACACTTGCAAGCACATTAGGATTTAAGTAAGTATGAGCACTGGCTGAAAAAGAGTAACTTTCGTCAACCCCTTGATTTCGTCTATTCGCTAATGCTGAATCTGTATCACTACTAATACTTGCTTCAACTGACGCATTGGTAATTGCAGCGCGTTTACCATAGCGGCTGAGGTATCCATTTACCCTACTCGCAAGTGCTGGATATTTTTTCTCTATCTGTTTTACCCGACTAGTTATATCAGCTGCACGATAAGGTTTAATAATTGGCGTATCAGACGTAAGCGCTACAACTTGCTCAATATGATGTTCTATCTCCGGCGCAAGATTAAGCGGAAGATAAGGAGAGACTCCCTTTGCGAACACAAAGGGGCTGCATATCAACAGAATTACTACCGTTAGTGTTTTCACTTAGTTTGCCCTAGTGCGATCAAAACAGCACATCATGTAATGTTTTTACAACGTCTGCACTTTGTTTATCTTCGACTAAAAAAGCCATATTGTGGGGATTAGCACCAAAACAAATCATACGCACTTCGACAAAGTCTAATGCCGCAAACACCTTACCAGTTAAGCCTTTAACACTTTGCATTTGGTTGCCAACAATAGTGACCAAATCAAACCCGTGTTCGACATTCACTTCACACATGTCTTCTAGTTCTGCTAGCGCCTGGTAATTTAGTTTTTCAGCGACCGAATTAGCAGGATTATCAAGGGTAAACGATACTGAAATTTCAGACGTAGTGACCAAATCAACGCTTAATTTATTTTTGGCAATAACAGCAAAGACTTTCTCTAGGAAGCCCTGAGCGTACATCATCTTAGGTGTTTTAACTGTCACCATAACTTGTTCTTTACGGCGCGTAATCGCTCTAAATGCAGGTTCTTCAGCACAATCTTTAACTAACCAAGTTCCACCACTTTTAGGATCTTTACTTGAACCAACAAAAACACGGACATTCTGCCTTAATGCGGGCTCCATAGTTGCTGGATGCAACACTTTTGCACCAAAAGTCGCCATTTCTGCCGCTTCTTCAAAACTCAACTCAGCAATGGGCTTGGCTGCAGAAGTAATACGAGGGTCTGTTGTATAGACACCATTTACGTCAGTCCATATCTCGCAACATTCCGCACCTAGACCTTCAGCTAACAACGCAGCAGAAAAATCAGAACCACCACGGCCCAGTGTTGTAGTAACACCATTTTCATCTGAACCAATAAACCCTTGGGTCACGATAACTACACCGCTAAGTTGAGGGTTTAACAACAATTCTGCTTGTTTTTTTATTTGCACTAAATTGGGTACGGCTTCGCCAAATGTACTATCGGTTTTCAGTACGTTTCGTACATCAAAGTTCAGTGCTTTTACGCCAAACTCAGATAAACAGGCAGCAACAAGCAGCGATGACATACGTTCACCCAAGGACAACAATTGATCTTTTAATGCGTCGTTATGGTTGATTTCTTCGTGTAATGCAAGAGATGAAAGTTCTTCAAGCAAGGCGTCAAGCTTGGGCTTAATCAGTTCTGGTTGAGATAAGCGATTTAGAATTGCATATTCTTTTTCTTTAATAGTTTCGCAAAGTTGAAGTATTGTTTCTTGAGTATTAGCTTGATGAGCCAAATTCACAAGTAAGTTTGTGACGCCTCCAGCTGCACTTACAACAACTACTCTGGTTTTTTCATTATCAGCTATCACCCGAAGACAATTTTGAATAGCGTCAAAGTTGGCGACACTTGTACCGCCAAATTTAGCAACGTTGATTGATTGATTCATCGATTCAATTCCTATCACTTATATTTTTACGCTTCACTTTAATGCGATCGCCTACTTTCACACCTTGTTTAGCAAACCACCCTTGATTCATTTCAATGGCATATGAAATAGGCTTAGACGACCTAACAGGAGTTAGATCATGAGGAGTTAAAGGAAAAATATCAGTAATTATACCGTTGTCATCTACATAGGCTAGGTCCAAGGGTATTTGCGTGTTTTTCATCCAAATACTACCAATACGCGGCACATCAAAATTGAACAACATACCGCAGTCGCTACACATACGCTGCCTAAACATTAAACCTCGCGCTCGTTGACTTAAGGTTTTTGCATATTCCAATTCGTAGTCTGTATCGGCAATTTCTACCACAATACGTTCAAATTCAATCGGTGGAAGTACTGCTTTTGCAGAAAGAGACACAGTACATAAAAAAACTAAAACAGTACTTAATATAAATTTCATATAGTTTCACAACATAATTAGTAGAGCAACAGCGGTAAAATATACCTAAATATTAGGACAAATGCTGCCCTAAGTAGCTTGAAAGTGGGAATACTAGCAAAATTTATCGACCGCGACACTTGTCCATGAATAGAATGAATTTTACTAGCATATTCCAACCAACAAAAATAACGAATATCACTAAAATTAAAGAGCGGGTTTAGCGACTACTAATGACGCATCGTAGCCATCAGTCAAAATAAAAACACTGCCATCATGGGCCACTCGAACATCTCTCACTCGTTCAGATATATAAGGAAATACCGAAGTAACCTTAGGAGTTTGTTGTTGAATATCTACCGCATAAACCCTTTTATCAACTAATGTTGATACAAGCAGTTGACCAGCCAGCTCAGAAAAGCCATTTTGAATAGTTTTGCTATAGTAATCCATACCTGATGGCGCAATGGACGGAGTCCAATCAATCAAAGGCTGTTCCATGTTTGGATATTCACGGAAAGGGCTTATTCTTGCTCCTGAATAATCATTTCCATATGTGATCACTGGCCAACCGTAATTTTTCCCCGCCACAATTATATTCAACTCATCGCCTCCAGCAGGGCCATGTTCATGGCTATATAACCGTTTTTGGTCTTCGACATAAACCAGACCTTGTGGGTTTCTGTGTCCTAGACTATAAACAGGGCTTTTACTGCCACCGGGCAGGCTAAACGGATTATCCGAAGGAATACTGCCGTCTTGATGAATACGTAACAACTTCCCCATATAGTTGTTTGCAACTTGTGCCTGTTCTCTAAAGTCAAAGCCGTCACCACTAGACACAACTAAACTTTGATCAGGTAAGAACACCAAACGTCCTGCATAGTGAACAGGTGTATTTTTGGCTTCGTTAACCTGAAAAATACGTTCAATTGGAGTAACCGAGTCGCCTTCTCGTTTAAATGTGCCCACAGTTAAATAGTTTTCCCCAGCATTACCTTGGGCATAACTAATAAACAAACGTCGAGATTTGTCATAATCAGGCGCAGGAAGAATATCCAGTAGTCCGCCTTGTCCTGCGACATATAAATCAGGCAAGTTCAACTTTATTCGAGTTTTTTGTTTGTCTTTAATAAAAACTAGATGACCATCTCTCTCAGTAATAACCCATTCATCATCAGATAACTGTCGCATTGACCAAGGTGAGTTGAGATCTGAAACTAAAGTTTCATACTGGACTTCGCCAACAATAACTTTAGCGCTAAGTGGATTTAGTGTAAAAATAAAAAGAACAGAAAACACCAATATTCCGGTTTTCACTTGAGTCACGTTGCAGGCTCTGCTAGCGTGACGGAATAATTCAATACAACTATTTTTTAATGCGCTGGCTAACACAATACCTGCTCCCTTTCGTCATTTCTTGGTTAACGTCGTTTACCGTGGCAAGCCTGTTACATAGTCTGTTCGTTGTCAACGGATTGAAGACAATTGATATTGATATCAACCTTGTACAAGCCAGCCAAATGATACTGAATGATTGGCTCGGGCTATTTCCAACATACGGAATAATCATTGCGGTAGGCCTTGCCATTAGTTTTACTGTGATCATGTTAGTTATCAATCGTTTCGATATTAATCCGGCTAAACATTCGATACTAATTGCCACAGCAGGGACCTGTGCGATTGCAGTCATATTAATTACCATGAAGCCCATTATGAATATTACACTTATTGCAGGCGCAAGAGATTATGGGTTTTATGCACAACTATTTTCGGGCTTAATTGGAGGAATTGTATTTGCTAGTGTCTACAAGAGAAAAAGTAAACCTGAGTATTTGTAGCCAAGATGCCAAGGAATTAAAGGCGCTTTTGGCAAATGATGACCGAATAAATATAGTCCAGTCCAGTGGCGACCCAGCAGCCCTCGATCCCCTGAAAGTAGAAGTGCTACTCGCCTCCCCCAATCTTGCTGCGCAATGTGTGAGTCTATGTAACCAACTTACCTGGTTGCAATCAACGTGGGCAGGAAATACGCCTTTAGTTTCCCTTGAGAAGCGAGATTATACATTAACCGTTGCGGGCGGAATATTTGAAACACAAATACGTGAGTATGTATTCACTTACATTTTAAATCATGTAAGAAAGGTTTTTGAAATAGAAGAACAAGCGAATAAAGGCCCAACTTGGCAAAGTGTATTACCCAATTATTTGTCGGGAAAAACATTAGGAATACTGGGGACAGGGTCACTTGCACAAGCACTCATTCCGGTCGCCCAAGTATTTGGATTAAACGTAATAGGTTTATCTCGCACCGGTAAAAACATAACAGGGTTTAATCAAGTCTTCACTTTAGAAGACAAATTATTATTGGCAGAACAAGCTGATTTCGTCGTTAGTTTATTACCTGACACCGCTCAAACCACGCATTTATTAGACAATGAATTTTTCCAAGCCATGAAGTTCGATAGCTTACTTATTAATGCTGGAAGAGGAAATGTTATTGATGAGCAAGCGTTAATAGACAACCTCGCTCGAAAAAAGCCATCAAAGGCGGTACTAGATGTATTTGAACAAGAGCCGTTGCCCTCATCTCATCCGTTTTGGTACAGTGATCACATTCACATTACCCATCACACTGCTGCGATTTCAAGAGTAGAAGATGTTGTCGATTTATTTTTGAAAAATGTCGACCGCTACATAAACGGCCAACCACTACACTGCCAGCTAGATTGGAATAAAGGCTATTAAATAAAAGCGATTAAACGCTGAAACTAGAGCCGCACCCACAGGTGGTTGTGGCATTTGGGTTGTTAACTAAAAAACGAGCACCATCTAGGTTGTCAATATAATCAACTTCTCCACCAACGAGATATTGCAAGCTCATTGGATCCACGACTAAAGTAACTTCATTTTTATTAATCGTTAAGTCGCCATCGTTGACTTTTTCGTCGAAAGTAAACCCATATTGAAAGCCACTGCAGCCGCCTCCGGTTACATATACTCTCAATTTTAATTCAGGGTTTTCTTCTTCAATCACCAACTCTCTTACTTTCTCGGCGGCTGTGTCTGAAAACTCAATAGGTAACGCGGTTTCTACAGTCATAACAATCTCTATTTTAATTACCTGCCTAGTATCTAATACCCTAGTAATTCAATCAAGTATTTACCCTACTAACTTTTCGTACAACCCCGGTTATCTATGAAGCAATACCATACTTAAAATCCAGTAACCTGTGTGAAACCTACACGACAACGATAAACTGCTTCAAAATTCAGCCAAGAATGATTGATTCCCCAGCAATGACTAGTTAAAGTCTAGTTAGACCTTTTCCCTATTATTTGGAGTTCCAATGACGATAAAACTTTATGAATTAACCGGTAAAGACGAAGATATCATGTTCGGCCCGTTTTGCTGGCGTTCTCGTATGTCAGTTTTACACAAAGGACTCGATTTCGAGCTTGTGCCTTGGTATTTCACTGATAAAAGCGGTACTGAAGATGCAGGGTTTACTACAGTACCCACCATGGATGACAACGGCGTTTGGAAAAGCGACAGCCTTGAAATTGCTCAGTATCTAGATGAAGCCTACCCAGACAAGCCAGCACTCATCGATGGCGAAGCTGAACTAGCACAATTTCAATTGGTTAATGCCGTAATTAATTCTAACGTATTCGCGGCGGCTGTTCCCGCTGCCGTCATGCAAGTTCACAACTTACTAAGAGAAGAATGCCAAACCTATTTCCGTCAGACTCGTGAAGACGCATTGGGTAAAACATTAGAAGAAATACATGGCGAGCCTGAAGAAGCAAAAGCAAATTTAGCGAAGTCTCTGTCTATTTTTGACGCCACTTTTGAAAATACCCCTTACCTTGGTGGCAACAAACCAAACTATTCAGATTACACCTTGTTTGGTATATTAAAGTGGGTTGATATTGTCAGTACTTACGATCCAATTTCTCACGACACGCCAACAGGGCAGTGGTTTGCCCGCATTTCAGACTTATACGATGGTGATGCCGCTAAAGTAAAAACCGTTCGTAGCTAGTACTCGGTATCTAGAGGCCTCACAAAGGCCAATCGATTTCTACATTAAGCGTGTCTTTGACACGCTTATACTGCATAACGTCAGAAGAAAAAATCAACTGTACAGGTACCCTTTCATCAGGCAAATCAAAGGAAATAGTAGGCTGCTGAAAGAATTTAAATCTATACGGAACAGAATCCAACTGAACCAAGTCTTCGCTATTTTCATATTTCGCAGCAATGTTTAAATCACCGGAAATAACCATTTTTTGTAGTCTTGGTTGCAAAAGCACAACATCTAACTCATAAGTTCTGGTTTCTTTAGTTTTTAATGTCAATGAAACAAATTCAATTGAAAGTAAATTACCAGAGAGCTCAGGTGCCATAACGTGTTGGTACAAGGATACATCTTGGTTACAGGCTAATAGCTG
>CAYUZL010000123.1:0-4415 GCA_964449725.1 uncultured Alteromonas sp.
AGTATTTGCCGTGTAACTAAACAACGGCGCAAGCAATTCATGTGGCTCCAATGTGCTCTTCCTGCTTTTTCTATAATGCGAATAAGTGAGAGAATATAGGTCAGATCTTGAGTTTGCTTAGGTGTGGCAGTGTTCAATAAAACATTACTCCACCACTCATAAGGCGTGAATCGAATAGTTAAGTCCCATCTAGCAAACATAAACCATGCGCAAAAAAATTGGGATTTCTCAAATATCGAAAGCTTCAGAAAAGCTTTAAAGGCGTACAGCAAGGCCTTGTACCACTAATTGTTCAAGTAAACTCTCGGTATCAATTTTTGCCTGCTCTGCACTCACTTCATAGGTTTCCAGTAAGGTTTGAGTGATTTGGGCGTTGTCATGTCCAGATTGACATTCCTCTACAATTAATGCGCCGACTTCATTTAACGTAAAGTATTCTCCAGAGGCTGGTTCAAGTAATACCATTTCGTCAGCCACTCTTTGTAAAAGTACGTCAGGCTTGATTTGGATTTGAGCCATAGGGGTATGTATTCCTTTTTTTAATTTTTATAGTTAACGCGCAATTAAATTACCACTATTTAACTCAAATGCATACTCTGCCACATCATCCAATGACGGGTCGTGAGAAATGATAATTACCGTATAGCGTGAGAACAAGGATGCGAATTCTTCTTTGAATGTTTTTCTTGCCACACCATCTAGCATAGACGTGGGCTCGTCTAGTAGTAATATTTTCGGTTTGAGTAATAGCACTCTGGCCAATGCAATACGTTGACGCTGCCCACCTGACAGTTTCAAGCCCCCCTCTCCGACTTGAGTCTCGTAGCCCAGAGGTAGCGACTTTACTAACTCATGTATTCCTGCCTGTTTGGCAGACTCTATAATGTGTTTTTGTGATGGGTTCGCTATTCCATAAATAATATTGTCGTAAATAGTGCCATTAACCAACATAACATCTTGGGAAACAAAGCCTATTTGTGATCGTAAAGACGAAGAGTTAACTTCCTGAATATTTTGTCCATCGATGAGTATCTGCCCACTAGAAGGCTCATAAAATCGCATAAGTAAATGCAATAATGTTGTTTTCCCCCCTCCATTCTTACCCCAAATCAACATAGATGATTTGGCAGGTAAAACGAACGACAGATTGGATAACACAAGTTTATTTTCTAAATAACCGAAAGACACACCTTCAAACTGAATATCGCCATTAGTAATGTTTATATGCGCCCCCGTATCCTCTACTGATTCGCCGTCCACATGGTAAATAGTAAGTAATCTCGACGACGCCCCCACAGTTTGCTGTATCTGTCCATACAAGCTGGCGAGGCTACTAAGAGGCCGCGTAAAAATAAATCCGTATAAAAGTAAACTAATTAGGTCAGAAACGGTGAGGCCACCACTTTGAAACTTCAACAAACAAATTACAATCACCAGTAAAATCGCAACTGACGATAAAAACTGCACTAATGGCGAAAGCATCGACTGTAAACGAAATTGCTGTGAGCGTAAATCTAGAATGTCGTCGTTATGCTGCTTGAACTTGATTGACTCACTGCTTTCTCGATTGAACGCTTTTATCAGAGAGATTGCACCAATATTCTCACTAGCAAGTGCAATTGAGTCTGCCTGACGTTGAACTAATGCCTTTGAAATAGGATGCATATTGCGGCCAATCAATTTGATAACAATATACACCGCAGGAGCAAGAATACAGATTGCGAGAGTGACAAAGGGATCGATGAAATACATAAGTATTACCGCTCCAATCAACACGAGAAGATTTGGTAATAAATTGGTAAATACTGACGACGCGAAAAAGCTAACTATAGCTAAATCATTACTTAGCATACTCAGCACGTCACCACGCTTGGTATTTTTAAAGTACTGAATAGGTAAGAGTTGAATGTGGTCGTAAAGGCGACAACTTAACTTCGCCATAATTTGCGCGCCTAATACATTTACTTTGTAACTAGACCAAAATCGAAACACGCCTTGTAGGGCAAAAAGGCCAATCCATGCACCTAATATTCGATAATGTTGTTCACCAAACACACTATTATCTTGTAGAAATAATTCTGATTGTTTACCAACAAAATAAGGGATGGCTAAGCTGACTAAGGTTTCCAAAAGCATAAGTGCGGCAGCTACGAGAAACGCCCACCGATGCTCTTTAAAAACTTTAAAACCGTAATGTAGCCGAAGACTAGTCACTTATTACAGGCTAGTCTAGTCGAGAGCGGGAATAGGCATGAGCGGTGATAATATCTCCCCTACTCGCCTGAACAAACGCATACGCGTAGTGCCCATTCTCCATACAAGACCAATTTCTCGGTATGCCATATCTTCAGCAGGTAATGCATCTAGTTCCGTATTTGCAAGAATGCCTTGGTTTAACGCAAGTTCTGGAACAAAAGTATACCCTAATTTGCTATTGGCAAGTTGGACTAACGTATACAAAGAACTGGCTGCAAGAGAACTCACTACGTCTCGGTGCTGTAAACTACAGGCACTCACTGCATGCTCTGTCATACAGTGTTCTTGCTGCAACAAGAAAACACTCTTGTCTGGCAGTGCATCTAAATTCATAGGTGAAGGCAAACTGTTTGATACTGAATTATGAGCCACCAAATGAAACGGATCATGGCCGATAACCATTTGCTTACAACCAGGCGTTGCCATAGGTAAGGCTAAAACCAATAAATCTAGCTCACCATCATTCATTTGCTCTAATAAATTAGCTGTCGTGTCTTCTTGCAGTTCTAATGTGATATCAGGGAGAAAAGCAGAGAACGCACCTATCATTTGCTGAAACAAAAAAGGAGCAATGGTAGGAATAACGCCTAAGCGTAATTGCCCTCTATCCCATGTACCTGCATTTTGTGCATACTCAATGAGTTCACCTGCTTCTTGCAGCAGGTTTTTACTTCGTTCAACTATTTCAATACCTAAAGAGGTGAAAATAAATGTTTTATGATCTCGCTCTAACAGCTGACAACCAAAGTGCTCTTCTAAGTTTTGAATAGCAGTACTTAACGTTGATTGACTTACATTGCAGCGAGAAGCCGCACGATTAAAATGCTGCTCCTGATATAAAGTAACTAAATAATGTAAATGCTTTAGATTAGGCCATTTCATAAATAAATTATCCTACGCCGAATGCAATTTTTAGCGCGAAAAAGAAAATAATTGATAGCAATGCTCCCGCCGGTAAAGTAATTACCCACGAAACCACAATTTTTCTTACGACACCCAAATTCAACGCTGATACGCCACGGGCTAAGCCAACGCCTAAAACGGCACCGACCAAGGTTTGTGTTGTGGATATAGGCAAGCCTGTTCCAGATGCCAGCACTACAGTAGTTGCCGCTGCTAATTCAGCTGCAAAACCTTTACTTGGAGTTAGGTGCGTAATGTTTTCACCAATTGTTTTTATCACTCTATGGCCAAACAATGCAAGTCCAGCAACAATCCCAACGCCACCAAGAGGCAAAATCCAAGGGGCCAGTGTTGCACTGCTACTTATTTCTCCGCCCGACTTAACAACGCTTACAACTGCAGCTAACGGTCCAATTGCATTGGCAACATCGTTAGAGCCATGAGCAAACGCCATACAACAAGCCGTAATAACCATTAAGATAGCGAATACTTTTTCAACGTTTGCCGTTTGCGTGTCTACATCTTGGTTGTCAGAGAATGTTTGTCGATTGATAAAGTAAATACCCACAATAGCAACCACAATAGCCACACCGATGGATACCAAATAAGCATCCGTCGAAGTGAGATCTAACCCTAGGTGTTTAAGTCCTTTTTTCATGGTCACAAGGGCCATAACAAACCCAGCAGCAGCCATATAGAAAGGAACATATTTTCTGGCTTTTTCAAACGGGTTTTGAGTATCAAATATCAACTTGTGTGCACTGAGATAAATTAACGCAGCAATCACCCCAGAGATAGCAGGCGTAACAATCCAGCTTCCGACTATGCCACCTACTTTCGCCCATGCAACCGCATCAGGGCTAATACCGATTGCTGTAAAACCAACAATGGCTCCCACAATACTGTGAGTCGTTGAAACAGGCCAACCTTTCCAAGAAGCCATTGCCAACCAGATACCTGCGGCCAACAACGAAGCAATCATACCTAACACCAATTGTTCAGGTATGGCACTAAAATATTGCGGGTCAATAATGCCTTTACGTATGGTTTTCGTTACTTCGCCACCGGCTAAATACGCCCCAGCAAATTCAAAAACCATTGCAATGACAATCGCTTGCTTAATTGTTAAAGCTTTAGAACCAACAGAAGTTCCCATTGCATTGGCAACGTCGTTCGCACCAATACCCCACGCCATAACAAAACCGACTACCGCAGCTAAAATAATTAATAGCGTGCCGTAAGTATGTAACAAATCC
>CAYUZL010000124.1:0-3717 GCA_964449725.1 uncultured Alteromonas sp.
GCAATCCGTGAAGGTGGTCGTACAGTAGGTGCGGGTGTTGTATCAAAAATCCTAGACTAATATTGCATTAGTTAAGGATGAAAGAAAGGTCACTTAGGTGGCCTTTTTTATTGCCTGCAATTTACTAAAAGGGATAAGCTAAGGGATGACCCCCTGTATGCAAATACTTAAAAAGAAAATAAGAGCTGATTATGAAATTAGAAATAGATGTTGTTGATGCATTTACAGACTCAGTATTTTCTGGAAATCCTGCGGCAGTTGTTATCGTTAAAGAATGGCTACCTGACGAAGTAATGCAAAATATAGCAGCCGAAAACAATTTGTCAGAAACTGCATTTCTCGTGCGTATTGAACACAATGAATATGCCATTCGCTGGTTTTCTCCAATCACAGAAATCTCGTTTTGTGGTCACGCAACCTTAGCTTCTGCTTTTGTGGTATTTAAAAGAAACCCGAACCTTGATTCACTGTGTTTTGTTACCCGCACAGTAGGGGGACTCACCGTAGTTAAAGGAGAAAACAAATATTTCGAAATGAATTTTCCAAATACTATGCCTTACGCGGTGACGGAAATTCCACAGGCATTGGTCGATGGCTTATCAATATTACCCGTCGAGGTATATAAGAATAACCAAGCGTATTTCGTTGTTTATCAAACTGAAAGAGATGTTTTATCTGTAGAGCGAGACAATACGATCCTTGCACAACTTACACCATTAGATGTGGTGGTTACTTGTAAGTCAGACAATGAAAACTACGATTTTATATCTCGTTATTTTTGGCCTGCTAATGGCGGAGATGAGGACCCAGTAACAGGGTCTATTCATACTGGGCTGACACCTCTATGGGCAGCGCGTTTGAATAAGACGAAGCTTGTCGCATACCAGGCTTCTTCTCGAGGTGGAATACTGCGATGTGAACTGCGCGGAGATCGCGTAAGTATTTCAGGCAAAGCCGCCCAATACCTAGAAGGCGTTATCTACATATAAACGATTAAGTGAGTTAAAACACGAGGCTAACACCAAGATGTAAAAGGTTTAGATTTCCATCTTCAGTAAAAACTTGGCCATTAGAGGTTGAGATAGGGCCTATGCTACCGGCGTTATTCACAATGAAGTGGTCATATTGAAACTTTATTGCGGTGTTAGAATAAAGGTCCCATCTTATTCCAACTGAAAAGCGCGTATGGTCATTCTTAGCACTTAAGGCAATTGACCTAGCTGCATCGGAAAGTAGGTTCAATTGCTCTACGGTCTGGGAAGAGACAAAATCGAGCTGTTCAGGTACCTCTAAGTTGGTCTTAATTTCTTCAGGGTTTATAAATGCTCCAACAACAAAAGGGGTAATTTGTTTGTATCGATAACCTAAAGATAAATAACCTGCATAATAGGCATTACTGACTAACCAGTTAATATTTGTTCGAGACAGCTCTGATTGGATAATAAAAGGATATCTATCGTACTTCAGGCCAGCAGTAAGATACGCAGAAGACACTTTGGAAGTACCGAGTCGAGAAGAGATTAGTTGTGCATTGGGCCATAGGACTTGAGGAACATTTGCGAACGCTGAAGAAATGTTATCTAAAACATCGGCTTCGGTGACTACAATATTACCTTTAGTATAAGCGGTAAATAGTGTGAGGTTAAAGTCCGTCCATTCTGCGCTTATTGACAATGAATCATCTACTTTTATCTTACTTGCCTCGTTGCGTTCTTCTGCATGACCAAAAGCAAGGTTAAAACTTGTAAATCCGTTAAGCAGTTTGGTACTGTACTTTGCTCCTAATCCGTCGATGGCCTCGACAAGTTCGGATTGCGAATATATTTCGTTTGGTGACCTAGCCCATAAATAAGTATGCCCGACCACACGAGAATCGGACAACATGTATATATTGCTGTTAATTCTACCTGCTAGCAGAGACCAATCACGGGAAGGTCTATACCTTATAAATGCAGTTTGTAGATGGGTATCAAGCTCGTTAAATAGACTATCTTCAACGTTTACTTGAGCAAAGACATCGAGTTTGTCTTGTATAACCCAATTTGCTTGGAAACCGATAACTGAATCGGTAAGTATATTGGTACCGTCTCTTTTGTTGGTATAAAAGGAACGTGAAAATTGTAAATCTGAACTGTCTTCATGGGTTATTGCGATCGTTGCAAAGGCATTCAGTTTTAACCCAGTTTGAGCAACGGTATCATAAGATACAAAAATAAAGTTCAGTACTAAAAGCATGAACAAAAGGCTACTTTTTGGACGCAGTAAGCTAGAACTGATATACAATTTTCATCTCCGGGGTCACTTTATTTTTGGGTAAGTAAGCAAGACTACGTTCGTCATTTGTTATAAGTGATACAACTTCGGATTCTTCCTTAGTTTTATGAGGAGGAGTTGCTGCACCAGAAAAAATAAGACGAGACCAATACGAGTTAATTTGAGTTTCAGTTTGCCGAATTAGGTAGTCGTAAAACTTTATTTTTATGTCTGAGCCTGTAGGGTAGTCAATTGGTTGCGCAGAAGCGCCATTGGGAAAGCTTCGGTAGCGACCCATATAGATATCGATTAGTTCTTTCTTGGTTAATTGAGTTGTGTCGTTTTGCTTATGTACAACGACAACTATAGTATGTTCTTCAGCTGACAGAGAAAAATGACTACCTATACTTACAAGTATCCAAAAAATCGAAATTAATGACGAATACCGTTTCATTTTCGACTCAAACAGCCTTATTCTATATATGTAAAGTATTTACTTAAAGATTAGCAGAAAATTTGTACTATCCAAGTCACGTATTATTCTTAGTAATACTAGAAGCAAAGTTTTATGAGCCTACTTTGATTTTAACAGAACGTTTTTTTACCGACGAAAGGCATTTTTTGCATGTCTAAAGTTCTCTTTTTTAACCGTTTATACGTTAGGATTTCGACGGTGATATGTTTGATCTCTATGGTCATTAGCAGCTTTGCGTCTTATTTTTCGTATCAAGCAAATTTAACCAAAGAGCAAAAAGAGAATGTGGCCTTAGTCTATCAGTTATCTGAAAGTCTTAAACGAACAGCAGCTATTGCTGCTTATGTCAGCGACGAAAATTTAGCAAATGAAATCACTAAAGGACTTGCGGCAACTAACTTAGTTAGTTCAGCTTCTATATCCAGCCCTCCAGACATGTATATTAGTAACGGTACTTTCGAACGTTCGGGGTCTCCAGTAACGGTTACCTTACTTAATCCATTCAATGAGGCTGAGACAATTGGGATATTGAAAATATATCCAGATGCAGAATTCATTAAGCAAAGAGCTATTTATACTGCTCGCCTTAACGTTTTTTTGTTGATGGGGTTGAGTTTATGTATCGCCATCTTTGTTTCAATTTTTATATATAGTTTGTTAACTCGGCATGTTAGAACATTGACAGACAGCGTGAATGGTGTCGATACTCAATCGCACAATGCGATGCAGAATATTGATATTAACTACAAGAAAAATGATGAACTTGGAAAGTTGCTTTTTGGAATTAATAGACTAATTAGCACGCTGAAAAGTAACTTAATTGAAGAGCAAACTTTACGAGAAAGAACCGAAGCATTAGAAAAGCGCTTCCGACTTATATTCGAACAGGCAAGTGCAGGAATTGCAGTCATTGATACTGAAAACAGAATTTATGCACACAATACGGCTTTTGAGCAGCTCGTACCTTTTGATCCAAATACCACAGTATC
>CAYUZL010000125.1:0-5467 GCA_964449725.1 uncultured Alteromonas sp.
GTATTGGTGGTGCGTCAGCGACCGATAGTTATTTGAATATCCCGCGTATTATTGCCGCAGCAGAAGCAACCAATGCTATTGCTGTACATCCAGGATATGGTTTTTTGGCTGAAAATGCCGAATTTGCCGATGCAGTCGAGCGCAGTGGATTTATTTTTATTGGTCCTACCGCCGATACTATTAACTTAATGGGTGACAAGGTGTCAGCTATTAATGCAATGAAATCTGCCGGTGTACCTTGTGTTCCGGGCTCTGATGGTCCTTTGACTGACGATACTGAGCGCAATAAATCTATCGCAAAGCGGATCGGTTATCCGATTATCGTTAAAGCGGCAGGTGGCGGTGGTGGCCGTGGTATGCGTGTGGTTCGTTCTGAAGAAGAACTTGAAGAGTCGATTAACACCACTAAAGCAGAAGCCGGCGCAGCCTTCAATAATGACGTAGTTTACATGGAAAAATTCCTAGAAAACCCTCGTCACGTTGAAATTCAAGTACTCGCTGATGGGCAAGGTAATGCTGTTCATTTAGGTGAGCGTGATTGTTCAATGCAACGCCGTCATCAAAAAGTAGTTGAAGAAGCGCCTGCACCAGGTGTATCTGAGCAAATGCGTGAAAAAATAGGTGATCGTTGCCGCCGAGCGTGTGTTGAAATTGGTTATCGCGGAGCAGGTACCTTTGAGTTCTTATATGAAAACGGTGAGTTTTATTTCATAGAAATGAACACCCGTATTCAGGTTGAACACCCAGTGTCAGAAATGATAACGGGCGTAGATCTTATTAAAGAACAACTGCGTATTGCGGCTGGACAACCTTTATCTATTGAGCAATCTCAGGTTCAAATTCGCGGCCATTCAGTGGAATGTCGAATTAACGCAGAAGATCCCGATACCTTTATTCCTAGTCCTGGAACAATTAATGTTTTCCATGCACCAGGTGGTTTAGGTGTGCGTTGGGAATCCCATATTTACGAGGGATATACCGTACCGCCACATTACGATTCAATGATTGGTAAATTGATTTGTTATGGCGAAACTCGAGACGAAGCCATTGCCCGTATGCGTCACGCATTGGAAGAGCTTATTATCGAAGGGATTAAAACCAACGTGTCTCTTCAGCGCCGTATTATGGCAGATGAGAACTTTTTTGCTGGTGGAACTAACATCCACTACCTAGAGAAAAAACTAGGTCTTCAATAAGTTATCTGGGCAGTACCCTAGTCCTTAGGTTACTGCTCTGTTTCTGCTTTCTTTTCCTTCTCTGGTTTATCATCCAGTGAAAATTCGTAAAATACATCAATTAACG
The DNA here is from genome assembly GCA_964449725.1 of uncultured Alteromonas sp. Taxonomy (GTDB): domain Bacteria; phylum Pseudomonadota; class Gammaproteobacteria; order Enterobacterales; family Alteromonadaceae; genus Alteromonas_F. Next base: position 1,303 of record CAYUZL010000125.1, read on the forward strand.
ATACTGCTTCGCTGAGTTGTCTAACGGCTTCTAAATAGAGTTGTGGCAGAATGCGATAACGAATTGCGACTTCTTGTCCTTGAGATACGCCAACCCCAATTCGTACAGACAAATCACGGGTTAAGTTACCCGATAACGACACTTGAGTATCGCTGCCTTGTCCTGATGTTGAAAAGGTTAAATCTTCAATGCCTACAGCGTTGCCAATAGAATTGGTGAGTTTACCTGATTGGGATAAACCAAGCCCCAGTAACAGTGCACCGTAGTTAACACTGTCCGTATCTTCGCCACTCGTTAAGCTACCACTGCCATTAATTAGATAAAGTAGGTTTTCACCTTGCTCTAAGGTGGGCTCTGAAAATAAGGTGACATTGGGAGAGGAGGCTGAGCCATCTATTCTAACCCCAGCAACCACATCGTCGTCGGTATCATCTGGGTCGCGAATGGCTTCAACAAATAAGAAGGGTTGGCTTATAGGCCCATTAATTTGTATTTCACCTGTGCGAATAAGTAGGTTTTGTCCATAGGCCTTATAACGGCCATTTAATAATTGTAGATCACCGTATCCTACTAACGAAGGGTGGTTCTCAATATTCAGATCACCTTGTAAATTTGCAGTGAGGCCAAACGCATCTATTTTAACTTCGTCTGTTTTTTTTTCGTCGATATACAAAGTAATATTCGCAGTCATATTTTTTAGCGGGTCGACAGAAGGTTCTTCCCCCCATATACGAACGTCTTTAGAGGGCGTCACAGCGCTTTTAGGCAATTGTTTTAGCTTTATTCTGGCATAGGGCACTCCGACCTTACCTTCCACATTGATTCCGTCGGGAGTAATAATGGTATTGAGATGAGGACTGACTTCGAGTTTACTTTCTTCATAGGTTATCAAAATATCGTCGGCATCCACATTGAGCTCTGCAAACGGCTGATCTTCCCAAGACAATTTACCTTTGATTTTGCCTTGTCCCGCGCCTATACCTAAACTGCCTTGGATATCAGCAGTGTGGCCTGAAAAGTTAATGTTTTGGTTCCAATTAGATAGCGCCAGCGGAGATTGTTCAACGTCGATAAAGCCGTCTTTTAGCGCGAGGGTGCCGAGAACGCTCGGCTTTTGGGTTAAACCAGACACAGTGAGTTCACCGTTAAGGTAACCTTCTAATCCATGTATCGAAGGTGATAAGCCGGATAAGGGCTGTAAATTGATATGATTAATGTGCAGAGCGCCTACAATTTCACTGTCCATAACAGCGATATTATCGCTGTGGAATTCTGCGGTTACCCCCCCTAGGTTTTTACTGTTAACACGCCATTGGCTTGTTAATTCTTCATTGTGAAGGCTGATTTCGCCATTAAATTCATTTAACGATAGCGTCACTGGGTTGTTTGGGTTAAATGTCCAATCTGACTCATCTATGGATAGAGAAATAGTCGTATTGAGACCCTCTTTGAGCGAGTAGCTACCCGCAGAGGCCGCATTGAAAAGAGCGGAGTTAGACGTAGTTGAAATAGAGTTCAACAATTCAGTAGACCACTTTCCGATAGGAAAAGATGCTGCGTTTACAGTCCAATTTGCTACATCCTCAGAAAATTGAGCCTGCTCTAGGCAAGCCTTTGCATCTTCATTCTTTAGCGTCCAGCAATGAGGGGATATTTGGCTAGAAAAGGTGTGCAGATTTGAATGAAATGGCACCGCAGAATCCGCAAGCCATTCAGTGGCAAACACCCGTAACGAAGCCTTGTCTATAACACCTTGGTAATCATAGTTAGTAGAGAAAGATCCCTCAGAAGTAAAAGTGGCGGCATAATCTTTCGTTTCGCTAGATAAAGTTATTGTGTGTTGCTCAAGATTACCTTGAGCGGATACTGCACCTGTAACAAACTTTTGAGAGTGCATAAAAGGCGAAAGCGCTTCAGTAAAGCTAAGTGAGTTAGTTTTTAGCTGTAGTTCAAAATTTGGATTACTCCAGCTACCTTCTACCTTGATATTGCCTTTGATATCACCTTCAATCTCATTATTAATATCTGACAATGTGGTTAAGTTAATGGCGCTGTTAACACTGAGTTTCTGTTTATTTAGCACCTGTGCTAGTAAGGTTATTTCATTTGATGAGTCAGGCTGTTTAGCGTGTAAATTTGCTACCGCTAAGTCTTGATCTTGGTAGTAGGCAATTTGACCTGTCAATTGAATAGCGTGATGGTCTAGTGCAACGCCGCCACCTATATCGGTAATGAGCATAATCAGCCCATTTTCAGAGTCTTGTAGTACGTAATCCCACGATGCATTGGGCAGAGTTGCGGACTCTGCGTACGGAGCAAACCGCGATGCGTCGATATTGTTTACATTGGTTGTTCCTAGTGCGCTCAGTCCATCTACAAAGTTGATTTTTCCTGATGTAATTAATTCGCCATCCAGTAAAAATGCGTCTAGTTTCTCAATATTGAGTTGAGTTTTCGTTAAAAGCGCGTCTGTGGTGAAGGCTATATCGCCTATTACTTTGTGTACTGCGGAGGCTTCAACGATTAATTGATACCCTGCTAGTGTACCGTCAACCAATGCGTTACCTTCATTCAAGGTATCTATGTCTGCATAATTAATTGATTGTTGTGCCCACGAGATACGTCCGTCAATGGGGAGATCGTCATCGATTAAATCGACTTGAAGGTGGGCTTCGCCCTCAACTAAACCTGTAAGATGAGCCTTGAGTATCAATGCGTACAAAGACCCTGCAGTAGTGATTGATAGGTGCTGTGGTTTTGGGCTATTACTTAAAGACAAAGAGGCCTTAGCAGAGGCTTCAAACGGAAAATGGTCGGCTAATGTGAGCTTACCTTGTGTCGATATTGACGTGTTTTCTTGTTTAATATCGAGGCCGTTCCATTGTATTTCAGAGCCCACAATACTTGCAGATTGTAGGTTTAGTGTATTGATTGAGTGTTGATTTTGGCCTTGTGCATAGGTTATTGAAGAGGTATTAACATCACTTAGAGCAAGGTGAACAGGTACCCAAATGGAAGGGATTTCTGGTGGGGTGTAGGTTAAACCAGCAAATGGGGTTTCAGGAGCCAGTGGCATGTTATTTTCAATATATATATTGCTGCTTTGTACGTGTTGCAATGAAAGTTTATCTGAAAATTGTATGTCTGCACGACTGTCCGCAACTGTTAATGTGACGGTTTCATTGGACACAGCTAAGCGTGAAATGTGAACTTTGGGAGCGAGAATAGGAAGGGGACTTTTAATAAATGTTGTTTTGCTGCTTTGTGCTGCTTCAGCTGAAGAATCAGAGGTTTGTAATACTAAATTCGGCTCAATAATATCAAGACTCTCCAAACACAAGCGGCCACGAAGGGAACAAGACCAATTAATTTCTGCTGTGATGTGTTTGGTGCTTAAAGACATGGATTCGCTTTGGTACTTTACGTCTTTTATGATTAAACTTGAATATAAGCTACCAGATAAGTTTGATAGTTTGATAGCGGGTACAAAGTGGCCTACTGACCATCGAAATAAAGGCGTAGCTAAAGGTGAAAGTAAAAACATAGCGATAAAAATGACAACAACTACAGCAGATATAACACCGTAATATGAACACCTTAATAACAGGTTCAATTTACTCATATTTCAGGCCCCAAAATGAAGTGCAGCCTCACGGTATTGTCATTTTCAATGGGGTTTCGCCCAAAGGCTAAATAAAAACGTATAGGGCCAACAATTGTTAACCAGTGAGCGCCGATGCCCGCACTTCGTGCGATACCTTCGTCGAAATCATTGACCGCAGCCCCTGCATCAGTAAATACAGCAAGGCGCCACCTTTCATTGATTGCATAGGCGTATTCTATGCTTGCTGAAGTTAAGTAACGCCCACCTTCGGGAAGAAAAAGGGTATCGCCATCGTCATTAGTCACGAATTCGCCTGATGACACAGTTTGAAACTCAAACCCTCGTACAGTCTGGTCACCTCCGGTGAAAAAGCGAAATGTAGAAGGCACTTGCGAGAAATCTGGCGTCTCTATCAGCCCTAGTTGCCCGCGAAGGTATAGTCTGTGACGGTTAAAACCTTGGATCCATTTTCCAGAAATTTCAGTTTTTAAAATATCAATATCGGAGAGCACACTTTGGTTCGCAACTTGTAATGACGCTGAAGCAAATAGCCCAGTACGC
>CAYUZL010000126.1:0-3692 GCA_964449725.1 uncultured Alteromonas sp.
ATTTAGCGGGTCAGTAAAGTCGTGAGAAATATGCTTATAAAATTCGTTGTATTCTTCGTCTGAGATTTCAGACTTATCACGGGTCCACAATGCAGTTGCTTTGTTTACTGCTTCCCACTCACCAGGTTGAGCTGGGACTTTTTCGCCGTCTGGGCCTTCTGATTCAGGAACTTCATCTTTCCACATTCTTACTGGAATACTGATGTGATCAGAGTATTTGCCAATAATTGAGCGTAGCTTCCAACTGTCGATAAATTCTTTTTCATCTTCGCGAATGTGTAGCGTAATTTCAGTTCCGCGCTCAACTCTTTCAATATCGCCTAGCTCGAAATCACCTTCACCTTCAGATACCCAAAGTACACCTTCGCTCGCTGGTGCTCCAGCTGCGCGGGTTTTTACAGTTACTTTATCGGCAACAATAAAGGCAGAATAGAAACCAACACCGAATTGACCAATAAGTTGAGAGTCTTTCGCTTGATCACCCGATAAATTACTAAAGAAATCTTTTGTACCCGATTTCGCAATGGTACCTAGGTTTGCAACCACATCGTCTTTACTCATACCAATACCGTTATCGGTAATAGTAATAGTGCCAGCCTCTGTATCTGAGGTGATTCTTACGTGTAAGTCACCATCGTTTTCAAATAAACTGTCATTTTCTAATGCATTGAAACGAAGCTTATCGGCAGCATCCGCCGCATTCGATACTAACTCTCTTAAGAAAATTTCTTTGTTTGAATACAAAGAATGAATCATTAGCTGTAAAAGTTGTTTAACTTCAGTTTGAAAACCGTGTTTTTCGGTTTTAACGGCTTCTGCCATGGCTCTGTGACTCCTGCTGTGTGAATATCTTTATGCAGTGTTAAGTAAGGCCAAGCTAGACGTTTTCAAGGAAAAATTTCATATTTATAACGATTTTCTACCAACAAAGGCATGAGTTAACGTATTGCCGTCGATATATTCCAACTCTCCGCCTACTGGTACACCATGGGCAATACGGGATGCAGTCACATTTTTTTCAGCGCAGAGCTGCGCTATGTAGTGAGCGGTTGCTTCCCCCTCGATAGTTGGATTCGTCGCTAAAATCACTTCAGTAAAGGTTTTATTGGTAAGCATATCAGCCAAGATATCTAACCCTAAATCTTCAGGACCGATACCATCAATAGGAGACAAATGCCCCATCAGCACAAAGTACAAACCTTTGTATGATCCGGTTTGTTCTATTGCATTAATATCTTGTGGCGATTCAACAACACATAACAAGCCACTTTCGGATCGAGCTGGATGAGCACAGATATCACAGAGTTTTGATTCAGTGAAGGTTCTACATTGTTCACAGTGATGAATATGTTCCATTGCGTTATGCAATGCATGACTAAGAGATAAAGCGCCGTCTCTGTTTCTTTCAAGAAGCTGAAATGCCATACGGGTAGCACTCTTTTTACCCACACCGGGTAAGCAGGTAAGCGCTTGAATAAGTTCAGAAAGTAACGGGCTATATTGCATAAAACTCTAATATTTAATAGAAAGGCACCAAAAATACATTGAGGTGCCTATTAGTATTGTTCATTTCACCACTAGAACGGCATTTTGAAACCAGGAGGAAGAGGCATTCCGCCTGTTACGTCTCCCATCTTCTCTTTACTGGTTTCTTGAACTCTACGTACAGCATCATTCATTGCTGCAGCGACAAGATCTTCGAGCATGTCTTTATCGTCGTCCATTAAACTGTCGTCTATATCAACACGACGCACATTGTGATTACATGTCATCGTCACTTTTACCATGCCCGCACCAGACTCGCCAGTAACTTCAATGTTGGCTAATTCTTCTTGTGTTTTCTGCATGCGCTCTTGCATTTGCTGCGCTTGCTTCATGATATTACCCATACCACCTTTAAACATGATTTACCTCTTTATTTAATCGTTTAAGTGTTACCGCGCTTTTATCGATTCGCCATCAATGTTGGCTTCAAAAACGCTAATTAAGTTTTGTATACAAGGGTCCGTTTCTACTACATGATGGGCATGAGCATGACGCACCTTTCTAATCTTTTCTTGAATATGACTCGGTGTCCCTTCAGGGGAACCAAGTGTAATTTCTGTTGTAGTCTGATCACCTAATACAGTCTGTAGTGCCTGAGCTAAGTGCGCTTTGGATGAATCAGAAATCAAGTGTTCTTGTGACGTATCCACCAGTAACCTAACTAGGTTACCTTCTCGCTCGAATGTACCATTCAAGGCTATTTGTTTATCCAGCCCAGATAAGGTTGTTTGCTCGATAATGTGACTCCACTCATTTATCTGGCTAGCGTGAACTAGCTTATCGCCGTTATCTAAAAAAGCAGCCAACGTATCGCCGGTATCACTATCTACTGTCACTACACTGGGTTGAATATCAGGCTCTTTGGGGTATGGCGCATCGTCAAAGTCTGGCAATTCATCAACAGGTGTTACCGGCGCTGTATCAAAATTCTCGTTTACACTGGCTATTTCTTCAATTTGGCTGTCGTTAGTTTCCCAAGGCGGCGACAATTCCTGCACAGGCTCAGGAGGAACTTCGGATGAAATCTCGGATGAAATCTCGGATGAAATCTCGAATGCAGGTTCGGGCGTAGACTCAACAGATTGGGCAGGTCTTGACGGTCGGCTAATCTCTAAAGGCTTTTTTACGCTATTTTTCTTCTCCGCTTGGGCAGACGCTTTTGCGGCTTCTGTCGCCGCACTTAAAGATTCACGTAGTGCTAGTAGTGCTTGCGTCTTTTCTAATGCTGAACTGTCAGATTGCTGAGTATCCATATTAACTTCAGGCTGTTCTTGGTTTTGGTACTCATTGTCTTGTTGCGGAAAAAAAGTCGCATTACGCTCATCTTCTAACTGAGCCTGCTCCATATCCAATCTGTGATGATTCTCTCCATCTATATCTTCAAATCCCATGGGAATTTCAGCGGCGAAATGCTCATTCATAGCATGCTCATCCACAGCAGGAGGACTTTGTTGTTCCATCATAGGCGGTGTATCGTGAGCGACTTCAACTGGCTCACTTTGAGCTGACTGTTCTAAATGAACATCGCCTTGTATTTCCGGTGCTGAACTCTTTTCAATGAATTGTTCAGCGAATTGCTCTGGTGGGTGCTCAGGGCTTTTTTCTAGACTTTCTTCAATTATTGCTGGCGCTTCTTTAACAAAACTATGCTGAACTGTGTTTACTTGAGCTGTGCTTGTTTGACCAGCGCTTTCTTGAGCAGTTTTTTCCTGAACTGAGCTTGTTTGAACATCACTTTCTTGTATTTCACTTACTTGCACAACGCTTTTTTGAACAGGCTTTTCCTGAACAAGCGCTTGATGTTCTGAAGCTTGTAACTCCGCTACATTTTGTTCACGATCTTGTTCACGCCCGTGTTGTTCAGTTCTTTGTTGTTCAGAACCTTGCTGGATCCCAGTAGAGATCGTATCAGAAGTCGAATGATTGACGCTAGAATCAGTGGTCGTTGGCGGATTCTCAATAATCTCTTGTACCCGGTTTCCACTTAATATTTGTACCTTGGGGGCAAAGCTGGTCATTCTTAACAAGGTCATTTCCAAACAAGTTCTTCCATCAACGGATAAAGGAAGTTCTTTAATTCCCTCTAAGGTCAATTTGTATAAGAGTTGAACATGTTCTGGCTGCAAGCGTTTCGCCATAGTAAAGAT
>CAYUZL010000127.1:0-2942 GCA_964449725.1 uncultured Alteromonas sp.
GTTGTAGGCTTCTGCTCGTTGGCTTAATTTTAGTTGGATTGAAGAGTAACTAGCAAATGAACTTGTCGCTAAAATACTCACAATGGAAATAATTACCATGAGTTCAATTAAGGTATATCCATAACGGTTAAACACAGTTTGCATCTTGCCTTCTCCTTGGCAGGTTTAGTTCAGTTTGTTGAAGGTACTCTTTAGAATTCGTTAATTACGCTATACGATGAAGGGGCTTTTTGACAATAGCTAACAAGGAAAAACCGACTATGGAACAGGTCTATTACGCACGCGCTTTCTCGTTAATCGAGTTACTCATAAGTCTTGCTATTGGTATTATATTGGCGACTATCGCAATACCGAGTTACCAAGATTTAACTGTGTTTGCTCGAAAAAAAAATGCACAGACTGAGCTTTTGAATATGCATTTAAAGCAACAAACGTTTTTTCTGCAGCAACAGCGCTTTGCCAGTGCAAATGAAATTTCATTGCCTATACTGAAGTATTATTCGATTTCGATGACTACATACTCATCGAATGAGTTTGTTATTCAAGCTAACGCTATAGACGGACAAAAACAAAACGAGTTGTGCGATACCCTGAGTATTGATCACAATTTGAATCGTGAACCTAAGGCCTGTTGGTAATGCGTTGACCATATGTATTTCAATGGTAAGTAAAATTTAAGTCTAATATCTTGGGTTGATATGGTAATAATGTTGTTAAACCGTATTTATCGTGCGCATTTATGTGTAATATTTACTGTGTAACTATTGCGGCTAAAAAAATGGGTTGGAGTTAAATACCATGGATAAACAGGCTATCTTAGATGAAATGAAAGTGTTGCCATGTATAGATGTTGACGCGGAAATAGAAAAGCGCGTGGCGTTTATAAAAGGGCAACTTGTCCAAGCCAACATGACAACCTTGGTACTGGGAATTAGTGGTGGTATTGATTCGTGTACACTAGGACGATTGGCTCAAGTTGCGGTGAATGAGCTTAACGATGATTCGGATAAGCGATATCAATTTATTGCTGTAAGATTGCCTTACAATACTCAAGCAGATGAATCTGACGCCCAGGCTTCAATTGACTTTATTAAGCCTAGTCATGCAGTCACTGTTAATGTTCAACCTGGAGCAGATGCTATACATGCAACTACGCTCGACGCATTGTCCGGAACATCACTCATTCCTGAACAAGCGAGCAAAGTTGATTTTGTAAAAGGTAATGTTAAAGCCCGTACTCGTATGGTTATTCAATATGAAATTGCTGGGTTAACCGATGGGCTTGTACTAGGTACAGATCACTCTGCCGAGAATATCACAGGGTTTTATACTAAATACGGTGACGGAGCTTGTGATTTGGCTCCTTTGTTTGGCTTAAATAAACGCCAAGTTAAAGCGGTTGCTGCTAGACTTGGAGCACCTGAAATAATTATTAACAAGCCGCCTACTGCTGATTTAGAAACACTTTCCCCACAAAAAGCTGACGAAGAGGCTTTAGGAATGAGTTATGACCAAATCGATGATTTTCTAGAGGGAAAAACAGTACCAAGTGAAGTAGAAAAGCGGTTAATAGACATTTATCAAAAAACACAGCATAAGCGCATACCAATTCCGACAATATACGATGGAGAATAATAAATGAAAAAAGTCGAAGCAATAATTAAACCGTTTAAAACTGATGATGTTCGAGAAGCATTAGCTGAATCGGGTATTGTAGGAATGACCATATGCGAAGTAAAAGGGTTCGGTCGTCAAAAAGGGCATACAGAACTTTACAGAGGAGCGGAATATCAAATTGATTTTTTGCCCAAAGTTAAAGTCGAAATTGTAGTAGCAGATGAGCAAGTAGATGCCACAATTGAGGCTATTATTAAAGCGGCTAAAACAGGTAAAATTGGTGACGGTAAGATTTTTGTTTACCCAATTGAAACCGCTGTTCGGATCCGTACAGGAGAGCGCGGAGAAGAAGCGCTCTAAGTTTTGCTATTTCTACTAGTGCTGGCAACAGCCAGCGCTGTCATCATCATTTGAATCGCAACAGCTCGATTTATTTTCTACCTGCCCATTTTTCAACTCATCTTCAGTGGGTTCTCTAACATCTAAAATTTCTACGTCAAATGATACGGTTACGACACCTAAAGGGTGATTTCCATCTACGACTACATTGGTGTCATCAACTTCGATCACGATAACCGATTGCTCACCTTCGTCAGTGGTCGCTCTGAAACTCATTCCCGGTTCAACGTCAATGCCGTCAAACATTGCCATAGGCACTGTTTGAACTAGTGCGTCATGCCTTTCGCCGTAGGCTTGATCTGGAGAAAGAGTAACTTCAAAGATTTCATCTTTGGTTCTGCCAACAATGGCTTCTTCTAGTCCATCAACAAGGAATCTGCTTCCTATCATAACGTCCATAGGATCACCGTCTCTTGACGAGTCCAGTGTAACGTTATCTTGAGTGGAAACAGAATAGTGAAGTGTTACTACATCATTTAATTTAATCATTGTGTTTTCGGTTTTTAATTGAAGACGTTGAAGAGTTTACCACATAGGGTAAAGGAATGGGGCTAAGTCTGTCAGACTCTGTTTCACTTAAGGCTAAAACGTCTTGTTCGGACACATCATTGGGCAGCACGGCCGAGATAAGTAGCTTATTATTTTGTCTGGCGAAATTAACAATGGAGCCTGATTTTCTCCAGTTTTCACCTAAGCGACGGTAGACTGGGTCATCTATTTTTATTTGCTCGTTTGCGTCTGTGATATTGGTTGAGAATGTAAAAAGAGCCCGTTTGTTTTTGCCTAAATAGTGAGTTCGGGCAACCACTTCTTGGCCCATGTAGCAGCCTTTATCAAAATCGATACCATTGAGCGCCTGTACATTTAACATTTGTGGTACCCATTGCTCCTCTGTACTACTGAAAAGAAACGGAACTCCACATTGC
>CAYUZL010000128.1:0-2657 GCA_964449725.1 uncultured Alteromonas sp.
ATGTTAACACATCTGCGACAATAAAGTGGTCTAGAACGGCGACATCAATTAAAGATAATGCGGCTTTTATATCTTTTGTCAGCCGTATGTCGGCTTGACTAGGTTCTGCTACGCCAGAAGGATGGTTATGCACTAAAATAACCGCAGCGGCATTATCAGCAAGCACTTGCTTAACAATTTCTCGTGGGTACACAGCTGCGGCATTAATTGTTCCGGAGAATAATTCTTTGTAAGCAATCAACTGATGTTGGTTGTCTAGCAGTAAAATACCGAAAATTTCCCTTTGCTGATCCCGCAAATGGAGCTGTACGTATTTTCTAACTGACTCAGCATTGTGAAAAACACTGTCTTTTTGCAATAGCTCTTCATGTTGCCGCTTATTAATTTCTAAGGCCGCATGTAACTGTGCATATTTAACTAATCCAACGCCAGACACAGCACAAAAAGCTCGTTTGTCAGCGGTGCATACATTCCGAAGCGAGCCAAACCGAGTCAGTAAATCTCGTGCAATACTCAACGCACTTCGGCCTTTTTGACCATGGCGAATAAGAGCGGCGAGCAACTCAACGTCAGTTAACATTTCAGCCCCTGCACTAATGAGCTTTTCACATGGACGTTCAGATGCTAGAAGGTGATCCATTCAATTCATTCCTTTTTAAAACGCATTTTTACCACAACAACTCACCTCAAACACCTGAACTCATGACGAGTCGTGCTACACACACTTTACGCTCCATGATATTATCTAGATATATGGCTAAATTCGGGCTCGTCAGCATCAACAAAGACTCCTGCGTGCAACGAAAACCCGCTTGTATTGGCAAGTAAGGTTTGTAGTGTAATACCTTTGGCCCTTGTTGCGACCCCATGGTAATTCGGTAGCTGACTGAAGGCTTTGCTTAGCTCTCTTGGATATCGAGCTGACCAGTATGCGAAGGGGAAAAACCTTGTCGCTTGTAACTAAATACTAATACATTCTCCTGTTTGCAGTCACCGCATACCACGCGCAAAAAGCCATCTTCTAAACGACCACGGTGCAAGGACTAGCTTCTTAACTTAATTTTCAAGTTATACTTCACACCAACCTAAAAAATAAAAATATCAAACACTTACATTAAGTTCACATTGCATTTACGCTATAATTACAGTCAATTTATGTTTACATATCAATTATCATTCTCATTTGCATTCGTACTTACATTTCAATAGTGTAATTTTCGTACTTAAACTCAAACGCAGTAATCTTCACTGGCTGTGTTTGAGTGGAAGTACATATGTCTTTTAGTATTAACTAACTTAATATCTTTAGAAGGGTTTTTGAAATGAAAATGAAAAAAATAGCAATTGCAGTATTGTGTTTGTCATTTGTTGGTGGAGTGTCAGCGCAAACTAGTACCCCTGATGTTGAAGATTTTGGTTTAAGTCCGTCTCTTCAGCCTTGGGAAAACTTCGATTTGAGTATTTGGGGTCTTGATTCTCCGGCCCTTATCGATACAGAAGAAGATGACCCAGATGAAAGGAACTTTGAGCGAGGTGTTCGTATAGACGACTTTGAATTCATTGCGTTACGTGAAGGCACTAACAACTCAGACTTTAACTCTGCGTCTGATTTATTTTTTGGTAATACAGGAAACACTCAATCATCAGCCCCCTACTTTTTTACTGGTTCTGATGGAGGAATGGTATTCAAATCACCCGTTAATGGCGGGCGAACATCAAGTGGTGCTCGCTTTCCTCGATCTGAGTTACGTGAATATGTCCGTGGTGGTGTTACACAACGCTCTAACGGGTTAAGTATTAGTACTTCAGGGACTAATGAGAATAACTGGGTATTAGGCTATCAGCCTCAAAACCTTATTCTTGATGATAATGGTAGACGAGACAGAGGCATTGAAAATGTGGGTGGACGTAATGGTGTTTTAACAGCCACTCTTCGTGTTAACAAAGTGACTGTAACTGGACGCCCAGACGATATTGGTGCAACTATTATTGGTCAGATTCATGCTGAAGAGGACGAACCGCTTCGCTTATATTACCGTAAGCTACCGGGAAATGAGTTAGGCAGTGTTTACTTTCTTCATGAAATTAATGGTGAAGGTGATTTAGAAGAAATAATTCTTGTCGGTTCAAGAGATGATGATGCATCAAACCCAACAGGCGGTATTGCTCTGGACGAATTATTTTCATATGAAATTATTGCCGAAGGTGCTGATATTACAGTTGTTCTTCGCCGAGGCGACTTTGATAGTGACGACATCATTGGTTCAGCATCAGTTAACATGATAGTTGAAAACAGTGACTATGATCGTCGTGATGAGTGGATGTATTTTAAAGCGGGTGTTTACACGCAAAATAACTCTGCAGTTGAAGAATTTGATGATGAGGATCTCCCCGGTGGTGATACGACCGGTTTCGGCCCTAATGGCGATGAAGCAGACTTCGACCAAGCTACATTCTATCGTTTAAGCGTAAGCCATGATGGAAATAATTGTGACTCATGTAGCGATTAGTAAATTAATAGAGTGCTAAAATAAAAATTAGACTCTATCCATAGGTAAGCTTAGCAATAAGCTTACCTTTTTAAAACGCATTTTTATCACAGCAACTAACCTAAAACACCTGAACTCATGACGAGTCGTGCTACACACACTTTACGC
>CAYUZL010000129.1:0-4955 GCA_964449725.1 uncultured Alteromonas sp.
TTATTGTACTGAGTGGGGCTGGAACGGGTGATCTTGGTATCGCATTAACTAAAAATAATCAAGCCGAAGCCGCTGATGCCGTTAATTTTTATCAAACCTATTTTGCCGATCGATATTATATCGAACTTATTCGAACGGGAAGACCGGGAGAAGAAGATTATATTCACCGTGCAGTAGCGCTTGCAGAAAAAAACGACTTACCCGTTGTTGCCACAAATGAAGTGGTGTTTTTAAAGCGAGAGAACTTCGAAGCCCATGAAATTCGCGTCAGTATTCACGATGGCTTTACACTGGATGATAACCGCAGACCTAAAAATTATAGCGAACAACAATATTTGCGTTCGGCGGAAGAAATGGCAGAGCAGTTCAGTGATATTCCTGAAGCTCTGCTAAATACCGTTGAAATTGCTAAGCGTTGTAATGTGGTGGTGAGATTAGGCGAGTACTTTCTTCCCAATTTTCCTACTGAAGGCCTAAAAATTGAAGACTTCTTAGTCAAAGTGTCGAAAGAAGGCTTAGAACGACGACTACTCAAGTTATTTCCCGATGAAGATGTGCGTCTTGAAAAGCGACCAGAATATGACGAACGCTTAGATATAGAATTGGATGTTATAAACCAAATGGGATTCCCTGGCTACTTCCTTATTGTTATGGAATTTATTCAGTGGAGTAAAGACAATGGGGTTCCCGTAGGCCCTGGGCGAGGTTCAGGTGCAGGTTCATTAGTTGCTTATGCGCTGGATATCACGGATCTAGACCCGTTGGAATTTGATTTGTTATTCGAACGTTTCCTAAACCCTGAACGGGTATCCATGCCCGATTTCGATATCGATTTTTGCATGGACAGGCGAGATGAGGTTATCGACCATGTAGCCGAGCTATATGGGCGTGATGCGGTATCGCAAATTATTACCTTCGGTACTATGGCGGCAAAAGCGGTAGTGCGAGATGTAGGGCGAGTATTAGGTCACCCTTATGGCTTTGTTGACCGTATTTCTAAGTTAATTCCACCTGATCCAGGTATGACCTTACAAAAAGCCTTTGATGTAGAGCCAAGATTACCAGAGCTTTATCATCAAGACGAAGAGGTTAAAGACCTTATCGACATGGCTAGAATTCTTGAAGGTGTTACGCGAAATGCGGGTAAACATGCTGGAGGCGTTGTTATTGCACCCACAACCATTACCGATTTCGCACCACTTTATTGTGATGATGAAGGAAACAACCCTGTTACCCAGTTCGACAAAAATGATGTTGAAACCGCGGGGTTGGTTAAATTCGATTTCTTGGGGTTGCGTACGCTAACCATTATCCAATGGGCTATTGATATGATTGCCGAAGGCAGAGGCAAGCACATTGATATCTCGACCATACCCATAGACGACCCTGCGTCTTTCCGCTCTTTACAAAAAGCCAATACAACAGCGGTATTCCAATTGGAATCCAGAGGCATGAAAGAGCTGATCAAGCGTCTTAAACCAGATTGTTTCGAAGACATTATTGCACTGGTTGCTTTGTTTCGACCGGGCCCATTGCAAAGCGGCATGGTTGATAACTTTATTGACAGAAAGCATGGTCGAGAAGCTATTTCATACCCTGACGCAGACTATCAGCACGAGAGTTTAAAAGAAATACTCGACCCGACTTACGGCATTATTCTTTATCAAGAACAAGTAATGCAGATTGCACAGGTCCTTGCGGGTTACTCATTAGGCGGAGCGGATTTGTTACGTCGAGCAATGGGTAAGAAAAAACCGGAAGAAATGGCCAAGCAACGAGGTACCTTTGAACAGGGCTCTATTGACAACGGTGTAGATGGCCCCTTGTCGATGCGAATTTTCGATTTGGTAGAAAAATTTGCGGGTTACGGATTTAACAAATCTCACTCTGCTGCATATGCCTTGGTGTCATATCAAACCTTGTGGTTAAAAGTACATTATCCCGCTGAGTTTATGGCTGCGGTAATGTCTGCAGATATGGACAATACAGACAAAATCGTGACCTTGGTGGATGAATGCGCCAACATGAAGTTGACTATCTTACCCCCAGATCTCAATGCCGGGCGCTATAAATTCACGGTAAATAGCGATGGTCATATTGTATATGGTATTGGCGCAATAAAAGGAGTAGGTGAAGGCCCAATTGAAGCCATCATTGAAGCCCGTGAGCAACAAGGTGAATTCAGAGATTTATTTGATTTTTGTGCTAAAGTCGACACCAAACGGGTGAACAAACGGGTACTTGAAAAGCTCGTTCTCTCAGGCGCTATGGACAATTTAGGGCCGCACAGAGCTGCGCTTATGGCCACTTTACCTGAAGCTATTGCGGCTGCTGGCCAACACGCTAAAGCTGAGTCCTTTGGGCAGTCAGATATGTTTGGCTTGTTGACCACTGAACCTGAAGACGTTAAACAAGCGTTTGCGCAGGTACCGGAATGGCCTGAAAAAGTATGGTTAGACGGTGAGAAAGAAACCTTAGGTTTATATTTAACCGGTCACCCAATCAACCAATACTTAGATGAAATTGTGCGCTATGCCGACGGCAAGTTAGTTGAACTTAGACCGACTCGTAAAGATCAAATGACTACTGCGGTAGGGCTTGTGATTGATGTGCGAGTCATGACAAATAAAAAAGGGCGCCGATGGGGAATTATGACCCTCGATGATAAAAGTGCCCGAATGGACGTGCGCTTTTTCCCTGATGCCTTTGAAGAATTTGAAGCATTGCTTCAAGTTGACAAAATTTTAGTGGTAAAAGGACAGGTCAGCTTTGATGAATACTCCGGTGGCAATACAATCACTGCCAGAAATGTTCAAGGTATCATTCAAGCAAGAGAAGATTATGCAAGGGCACTGACGCTTCATATCGATACTGTTTACTGGACAGATAAAAAACAAGATGTGTTATTGGCTTTGTTAAGCGAATACACAGGAGGAAGCTGCCCAATTGAGATTTTTGTGCAGCATCCCGACACTGAAGTGAAGTTAATGACGTCTGCAAAATGGTATATCACACCAGAAGACCAACTGCTTCATGATTTAAAACAACATTTAGGCGAATCTGCTGTGAAGCTTTGCTATCATTAGCGAGAATCGCGATTGCTTTATGTGAGACATAAGAATGAGCACAGAATTTTTAGACTTTGAACAACCTATTGCTGCACTAGAGGCAAAAATAGAAGAACTGCGCCTAATCAACCAGGGCAGTGAGTTTGATGTCGGTATGGAAGAAGAAATTACACGTTTACGTGGAAAAAGCGCTGAATTAACTCAGACCATTTTTGGTGATTTAGGCGCGTGGCAAATTTCTCAAGTTGCACGCCACCCTATGCGCCCTTACACGCTGGATTATATTGAAAACACCTTTAGTGATTTCGATGAACTGGCAGGCGATAGAGCTTATGCAGACGACAAAGCGATAGTCGGTGGATTAGCAAGGTTAGATGATCAGCCCGTTATGGTTATTGGTCATCAAAAAGGCCGTGATACAAAAGAAAAAATTAAGCGTAATTTCGGTATGCCTAAACCAGAAGGCTACAGAAAAGCACTGCGTTTAATGCAAATGGCAGAACGCTTTAAATTGCCTATTATTACCCTTATCGACACTCCTGGGGCCTATCCTGGTGTGGGTGCGGAAGAGCGAGGCCAAAGTGAAGCCATTGCGCGTAATTTAAAAGAAATGGCGCAACTTACGGTCCCCATCATTTGTACTGTTATCGGTGAAGGTGGCTCGGGGGGCGCACTGGCAATTGGTGTTGGCGACAGAGTAAACATGCTGCAATTCAGTACTTACTCGGTTATTTCTCCTGAAGGCTGTGCGTCTATTCTTTGGAAAAGTGCAGAAAAAGCCCCTATTGCGGCAGAAGCAATGGGCGTGAGTGCAGATAAAATTAAGAAACTAGACTTAATCAATACTGTCATTGACGAACCTTTAGGCGGTGCACATCGCGATCATGTTGGTATGGGCGCGAACTTAAAAGCAACCCTTAAACAGCAACTGGCTCAATTACAGTCTCTGCCTGTAGATCAGCTACTAGAAGAACGTTATACACGCTTAATGTCTTTTGGTTACTGCTAAGCTGCCAAACAAACATGTTCAAACATTGCCACAAACCTTGTGGCAATGCCTTATTGATACTGCTACTCAACTAAATGCTAATCTTGACACTATTCATTGGGTTGTTGCATTCAGTGGCGGTAAAGATTCATCTGCCTTAGCTCATGCCATTGCCCACATACCGGAAGTCGCGGCTAAGGTCACACTCGTCCATGTTCACCATGGATTGCAAACGCAAGCAGACCATTGGTTAGGTCATTGTGAAGCTATTGCAGCAAAGTTAAATGTAAACTTTGAAGGTATTCGGGTCACTGTTGATGAAGGGCCTAGGCAGAGTATTGAAGCGAATGCTAGAAAAGCTAGATATCAAGCTCTGCGAGATTATTGTAGGCAAAATAATGCGGTTTTACTGATAGCACAACACGAAGATGATCAACTAGAAACTGTATTGCTACAGTTGAAGCGAGGCGCAGGGCCAAAAGGCTTGTCGGCAATGGCAAAACAGCAAAAAGTCGACGGTATAATGCAAGTTAGACCTTGGCTAGCTGAGTCTCAGGCGTCTATTTTAACCTATATTCAAGATCATCAGGTTTCACATATTGAAGACCCGTCCAACGAAGACAGCCGGTTTGATCGTAACTTCTTGCGTAATCAAGTACTTCCTCAGTTAACTGAACGATGGCAAGGAATGGCCAAAGCGGTGGCTAGAACGGCTCGATTATGTGCACAGCAGAATCAACTCATTGAAGAACAGGTATCTAGCTGGCTCAAAGAACACAGTGTAAGTGACTGTTCACTTCCATTGGAAGTGTTTTTGTTGTTAAGCAGGTCGTGGCAAGCCGAAACTCTGCGCTATTGGTGTAGCCTAAGAAGCGTTAGAGCGCCTCACGAAGCTCAGT
>CAYUZL010000130.1:0-3879 GCA_964449725.1 uncultured Alteromonas sp.
CCCTTACGCCAGCGGTACATTACGAACAAGCAAACAATAAAGCCGTTCAACGGTAGAATGGTTTCGTAGAAAACGTCGTATACAAGATCAAAGAATGAATTGGTTTTACCACCGTAATCAAGGAATTCGGTGAAAAATTGAACCGCACCAAACGACACCATACATGCCACCACCAATAAGGCCGCACAGGCACCAAGAACATACACACTCTTAGATCGGCTGTACTTTAACTCATCTTGAAAAGCCGATATGGGCACTTGAAGAATAGATACTTGTGACGTTATCGCTGCAAAGAAAACTAACAAGAAGAAGGTACTGGCAAATATAGAAGCACCAATAAAGCCGATTGCACTTTGCAGTGACAAGAAAATTTTCGGCAAGAAGGTAAATACCAATGATACCGATGACGAAGACAGCTCATCTGTATTAATTTCTGGGTTGAAAACAAAGATTGCAGGCAATATCAATAAACCTGCAAAGAAGGCAACAGAGGTATCCACAATGGCCACCATCTTCGCGCCACTGGCGACACTTTCGCGCTTACTAACGTATGAGCCATAAGTAATTAAAATGCCCATGCCTAAGGACAATGAGAAAAAAGCTTGGCTCAAAGCTATGTTGATGGTGGATGAATCAATCTTAGAAAAGTCGGGTACTAAATAGAATTCAATGCCCTTGAATGCGTTTTGTTGAGTAAGTACAAATGCCGTTAACAAAATCAGCATGATAAAAAGGCTGGGCATCAACACTTTGGCCAAACGTTCAATGCCATTTTGAACGCCGGAGTTTAGAATAATGCCAATCAAAATAGTCAAAATACCTAAGTAAATGAAGACACCGTTATTATTAATAAATTCACCAAAATAGCCCGGTTCAGCCATTGCTTCGAGGTTACCTGAAACAGCACCTACGAAGTAACCAAGTAACCATACTGTAAGTACTTGATAAAATACTGCGATCATAAATGGTGTAATTAAGGCCAGCCAGCCACCGAGTTTCCATGGTGAATTATCCCCAGCAATAGCTTTATATGCACCTAAGGGGTTACGTTGAGTTTTGCGCCCTAACGACATTTCGGCAATCATTACCGGTAAACAAATCACCACAACGAACACCGCGTAGATAATTAAGAACGCAGCACCACCACTCTTCGCAGCGTTAACCGGAAAGCCAACAAGATTACCAATGCCAACCGCTGAACCAGCAGCAGCCAAAATAAAACCTAAACGAGAGCGAAATTGTTCGCGTTGTTCTGCCATAGAAAAGCCTTCTGAAGTTTTTTAATTGTTATTTTTGCTGCAAACGAGTCTATCTGCTGCTCAAAATCTTCTCAAGCGCTAATAACATTAGTAATTTTAAAGAAGGTGGGAGAAGCTTGTTTTACAACTAAGTTATGAACGTTTAATTGCCCAGCTAAGCTTATAAAACCAAATTCATAAAACCAAATTCATTAAACTATGCCTATAAAACACAGACACCCTGAGAACTGTCACTAATCGGGCGTGCTCATTTTGAGTAAAACAGTACTATGGTTGACTAGTACTGAACGCATTTAAGTAACCACCAGTGGCTTGAATCGGCTTAGTGCGCCCTTTTTCACTCACCCATGCGGCAACAGCATAACGTTCAGCGCTGATAGCTGGCTTTTCAATTGAGCCTGACCAACTTAGCTCTTGAGCACTCGAAAACCTAGAGAGCCCTAATACCACAAAATCATGCTTGAGCGTTTCACCACGGTTTTCGCCGCGGGTGACTTCAGTTGATAAACCCAAACCTAAGACAGCTATGTTTAACTGCAAACCTTGGCGAGACAATACTTTATGTAGATCTGATTCATCGAAGGTCGCATTAAACGCACCTGTAGCGTCGATAGTCAGAGACAAATCACCAACAATAGGACCTTTGTCATTAGTTGGCTCGCCCCATAAACGCCACGTACGCCATTCTTGCCCAGCTTTACGGACGCCAGGTGTGTACACTGTACGCTCTCTGTTTTCGGCGGCAATTTGACGCTGGCGTTGGCTGTATTCGGGGCTTGCAAATGGATCTTTCCAGCCGATGTAGTCCCAGTAATCAACATGCAGGGCAAGCGGTACAAAACCATTCCAAAGAGCGTCATCGTTCACTAAGGTCGACATCCACTCATCAGCTGGAGGACAACTACTACAGCCTTCAGAGGTATATAACTCAATTAACGGCACTTGTTTGTCGCCACTATTGAACTGTTGAGACGCACTACTCGAAATCGATACTCCCAAAGTCAGTGATAGAAGCACTAACACCGATGCAAATGTCGAAGTAAAAACACTCTTTGAAATATTGCTCAGCATATTAGTGCTCCACGCTATGATTACAATCAACAAGTTGGCTAATGTGATCCGCAAAAACTGATAGAGCGGGCTTACGTGCGCAATGATTGCGATGCATCATTACAATCTCTCGGCTCGGCTTGGGCTCATCAAAGTCTAAATAGCTAACGCCATTAATGGACTTATTACTGGCTAACTGAGGGACTAATGTTACGCCTGAACCATTTGCCACCATATGCAATAGCGTGTCCATGCTGGTCGCTTTAAAATTCACATTCTCGTGCGCTCCTGCGGAGGAACATACATCTAAGGTTTGGTCACGCAAGCAATGCCCATCATCAAGCATCATTAAAGAACGACCATTTAAAGTAGATAAAGCAAGCGACTGCTCCGAGTTAGCTAGCTCATCCTCATTGTGCACAGCTAAGGTCATTGCTTCGCTGTATAGTGGGATCTCTTGCACTGCTTGACTATCATTAGACTTAGCTAAAATTGCAGCGTCAATTTCACCTTTGAGCAACTTTTCAACAAGCTCATCTGCTTGCAGTTCGTATAGATAAAACTGCGTATCTGGAAATTCTTCACTCAATACTGGCATTAGCATTGGTAACAGAAATGGCCCAACAGTGGGAATTAGGCCGATATGAAAGTCACCAGAAAACGGATCTTCATTGGCTTTAGCGGTGGCACGTATATTATCAGCCGTCAAAAGCAGGTCTCGTGCCATGCCTACAACCTTTTCACCTAAGGCCGTAAACAAAACTTGTCGAGTTGATCGCTCAATTAATGGAGCATTAAGCTCGTCTTCTAATTTTTTGAGCTGACCACTCAAAGTAGGTTGACTAACGTAGCATCGCTCGGCGGCTTTGCTAAAACTGTTCATATCATGAACAGCTACCAAGTATTGTAGGTCGCGAATATTCACACGTGCTCCAAGGCATTTTTTGAAAGTCAGTGTTGTGTGATTATCCCCTACTCTTTAGTGGTTTAATCAAACTATCAAGACCTTCGATTTTTAATTCAAGGCACAATTTCATCAGCAAACCTAACTCACCTTTAGGAAATTCATGTTTCTGAAACCAGAACAAGTACTCTTCAGGTAAATCGACCAACGTTCGACCTGCATATTTACCAAACGGCATTGTCCATTTGGCAAGCTTCACTAAGTCATCCGGGCTAAAGCCAAGATGGTCATAAGCGTCATTGCTATTATTGAAATTGTCGTTCATTCGAAATTTATGGGTAGAACGCTAAGATTGCCCTACCCAATCATTCTCATAGTTATAGATAGGTTTAAGCGTTAAAATCTTGCAAGAAAACTTCTAAATCGTCAGATCCGCCAATATTTTTTCCATCCACAAACACTTGCGGCACAGTGGCATTACCTGAGATCGCTTTAACGCTAACAGATGTGGCATCTTTACCTAATACAATTTCTTCGTAACCAATACCGTTATCAGTCAACATTGATTTTGCTTTAACGCAAAATGGGCAACCTGGTTTAGTGATCACTGCAACTGACGACGGCTTTTTAGCTTGAGGGTTAATATACTCAAGCATGGTATCCGCA
>CAYUZL010000131.1:0-7672 GCA_964449725.1 uncultured Alteromonas sp.
GTTCAGCAATTTGATCAAGTGCTTCTTGTGCGCTTATTTCTTTAAGTGGAATATCGAACCACTTCTCGCGAGGCATAGACTCTAGTTTACCCAAGTCAACACCAGATTGAACCATTAGGCTTTGAGCACGAGCGAAAATACCGTCAGCTAGAATATTAAATTCGTCACTTAGGTCTTTCTTCACTTGGCGAAGCTGCATATCTTCAATTTCTAGCGCGCGTTTGTCTTTTTCAACACCGTCGCGAGTGAAGACCTGAACGTCGATTACTGTACCGTGTACGCTGTTAGGAACACGTAAAGATGTATCTTTAACGTCAGATGCTTTTTCACCAAAAATGGCTCTTAATAGTTTTTCTTCAGGTGTAAGCTGCGTTTCACCTTTAGGTGTCACTTTACCTACTAATATATCACCGCCTTTAACTTCAGCACCAATATACACAACACCTGACTCATCCAATTTGCCCAGTGCAGATTCACCAACATTAGGGATATCTGAACTGATTTCTTCTGGACCTAACTTGGTATCTCGAGCGATACAGCTAAGTTCTTGAATATGGATGGTTGTGAAACGGTCTTCTTGAGCAACACGCTCAGAAATAAGGATTGAATCCTCGAAGTTATAACCATTCCAAGGCATGAACGCGATGCGCATGTTCTGACCTAGAGCCAATTCACCCATGTCCGTAGACGGGCCATCAGCTAAAACGTCACCCACAACAACAGGCTCACCAACGTTACATGTTGGACGTTGGTTAATACATGTGTTCTGGTTAGAACGGGTGTATTTAGTTAGATTGTAGATATCGATACCAGCTTCACCCGCTGCCATTTCGGTTTCATTAACCTTAACAACAATTCGGCTCGCATCTACGTAATCAACAACCCCACCACGTTTAGCAACAACAGTTACACCTGAATCAACCGCAACGATTTTTTCCATACCTGTACCTACTAACGGCTTATCAGCACGTAGTGTGGGTACAGCTTGACGTTGCATGTTTGATCCCATTAGGGCTCGGTTAGCATCATCGTGTTCAAGGAATGGAATTATACTTGCTGCAATCGATACGATCTGCTGAGGGGAAACATCCATATACTTGATGTCATCAGTTTGCATCAATGTTGTTTCACCGCGGTGACGACATGGGATAAGCTCGTCAACCAACTCATTATTTTCAGTCAGCGCTACGTTCGCCTGAGCGATTGCGTACTGACCTTCTTCAATAGCAGATAGGTAATCAATTTGATCAGTAACTACACCATTTTCTACACGGCGATATGGTGTCTCAAGGAAACCAAAGCTGTTTGTACGTGCAAAACTTGATAGTGAGTTAATTAGACCAATGTTTGGACCTTCAGGGGTTTCGATAGGACATACGCGACCATAGTGAGTCGGGTGTACATCTCGAACTTCAAATCCGGCGCGTTCACGTGTTAGACCACCTGGGCCTAATGCGGAAATACGACGCTTATGGGTTACTTCAGACAATGGATTGTTTTGATCCATGAACTGAGATAACTGACTTGAACCAAAGAATTCTTTAACCGCTGCAGAAATCGGTTTAGCATTAATAAGATCTTGAGGCATGATTGCATCAAGGTCGCCTAAGCTTAAACGCTCTTTTACCGCTCTTTCCACGCGTACAAGACCAACGCGGAATTGGTTTTCGGCCATTTCGCCCACAGAGCGAATACGACGGTTACCTAAGTGGTCGATATCATCGACGTCATCTTTACCATCACGGATCATGATGAGGCGCTTCATTACTGAAACGATGTCGTCTTTATCTAGAATACCCGCACCTACAAGTGCTTCACGGCCTAATCGACGGTTGAATTTCATTCTACCTACTGAAGAAAGATCATATCTGTCATCAGAGAAGAATAAATTATCAAACAATGTCTCAGCTGCATCTTTTGTCGGCGGCTCACCAGGACGCATCATGCGATAGATTTCTACTAATGCTTCAAGGCGATTTGTAGAACCATCGATACGTAAGGTATCAGACATGTATGAACCGTGATCTAGTTCATTAATATAAAGAATTTGGAACTCTTTGATATTCGCATCCGCAAGCGCTAACAGATTTTCTAATGTTACTTCATCGTTAGCATTAACAACAATCTCACCTGACTCTTCGTCGAAGTAAGTTGCTGCGTACACACGACCAACTAAATAGTCCGCAGGTACTTCTAACTCAGTAACACCTGCTTTATCAAGTGCGCGAGTATGACGTGCAGAAATTCTTCTGCCGCTTTCAACTAATACGTTACCTTCGTCATCTAAGATGTCGAATTGTGCCGTTTCGCCACGAAGACGATCAGCGGTCACTTCCATTTTCAATTTGTTATCGTCAATACGCACACCGACTTTATCAAAGAAAACGTCTAAGATTTCTTCAGTAGTCATTTCAAGCGCACGTAAAATAATAGAAGCAGGTAATTTCCTTCTTCTATCTATACGAACAAACAAGTTATCTTTAGGGTCAAATTCAAAGTCTAACCAAGAACCACGGTAAGGAATAACGCGAGCGTTATACAACACTTTACCCGAAGAGTGAGTTTTACCTTTGTCATGATCAAAGAACACACCCGGTGAACGGTGTAATTGAGAAACAATAACACGCTCGGTTCCGTTGATAACAAAAGTACCGTTGTCTGTCATAAGTGGTATTTCACCCATGTAGACTTCTTGTTCTTTGATATCTTTCACTGTACCAGGAGCAGCTTCTTTATCAAACAACACTAGGCGTAATTTAACCCTAAGTGGTGCTGAATAAGTTACGCCTCTAATTTGACATTCTTTCACATCAAATACTGGCTCACCCAAACGATAGCTTACATATTGAAGTTCGCTATTACCTGAGTAACTTTTAATCGGAAAAACAGAACGGAATGCCGCCTCAAGGCCATATTGTCCTTCGGGGTCTGCGTCGATAAATTTTTTAAATGAATCTAGCTGAATTGAAAGAAGGTATGGAATTTCCAATACCTGTGGGCGCTTGCCAAAATCCTTACGGATACGTTTCTTTTCGCTATAAGAGTAAACCATGGGTTCCTCAGCCTGCTGATTTTTGACCCAACTTGCTGTCTACATTTTTTGTAAACAACAAACTTCCCTTGCCTTTTTTAGGCAATTCCACCAACCATACACCAAATTAATAATAAATATTAGTTAAGCATTTGGTTTTATTGGTAGAAACATTCGTTTTTTCTTTAAAATTTGTGGCTCGAGAAACTGGTATAAAACTCGAAACGCCACAGCGCAAAAAGGCTGGGGGCTAAAAAACCACCAGCCTATGCCTGTAAAGGCAAGCAACTGACAACGTCAGATTACTTAAGCTCTACTTCAGCGCCCGCTTCTTCAAGCTGCTTCTTCAGCTCTTCTGCTTCTTCTTTAGTAACGCCTTCTTTAATCGCTTTAGGTGCAGATTCAACTACTTCTTTAGCTTCTTTCAAGCCAAGACCAGTTGCGCCGCGAACAGCTTTAATAACTGCAACTTTGTTTCCACCGAATGAAGTCATTACAACGTCAAATTCAGTTTTCTCTTCTGCAGCAGCTTCGCCAGCAGCTGGGCCAGCAGCAACAGCTACAGCAGCAGTTGCTTCAACGCCGAATTTTTCTTCAGCTGCTTCGATTAGCTCTACCAATTCCATAACTGGCATTTCAGCAATCGCGTTTAAAATATCTTCTTTAGTTAGAGCCATGTTCTCTAAACTCCTGGGTTTAAAATGTTAAAAAATTCAATATTACAAAAACGGGAATTACTTCTCGTCTTTGATTGCCGCCAATACACGCACAAATTTGGAAGGAACTTCGTTGATAGTTTGAACGAATTTCCCAACCGGTGCTTTGAAGGTTGCAAGTAGTTTCGCAAGCGCTTCGTCGCGAGTAGGTAGAGAAGCAACTGCATCCAATTTTTCTGGACCCAATAAACCACTACCAATAGAAAGTGCAGTAACGTTAAGTTTGTCATTGCTTTTAGAGAAGTCTTTAAAAAGACGCGCTGCACCACCTGGTGCCTCTAAAGAAAAGCCATAAATAAGCGGGCCAGTTAGCGCGCTATCCATGTCTGCAAACTTAGTTTCTGACAATGCACGTTTCGCTAATGTGTTTCTTACAACGCGTAAATATACGCCTTGCTCACGAGCTTTAACGCGAAGGTCAGTCAGTTCTGCAACTTCCATCCCACGGTATTCAGCAACGGCAACGGATAGAGCTTGAGATGCAACATCACTTATTTCTGCTACGATCTCTTTTTTTGCCGCTGACCCTAGTGCCACTGAGTTCACCTCTTAAGTTCTGATGTTTATCTTTCGACTTACATCAGTGTTCACAGATTGATGCAACACTTTCGTATTGCACCGCTCTACGGTGTCTTTTCCCCAGAGAGTCTGGTTCGAACCACCGTCTGCGCAGGCTGTTACATTAAGTAGTGCTTACGCACCGCACCTGCGGTCTTGGACGGGAACGATATTCGAAAACATCGCCCCAACCCACATTCTTTACTACTGACCTAAAGACGCTTTGTCTACAGTCACGCCCGCACCCATAGTGGTGCTTAGGCTAATCTTTCCGAAGTACGCACCTTTAGCAGAAGACGGCTTAGCTTTCTTAAGCGCTTCTAACAATGCATCCAAATTCTCTTGAATTTGATTTGCTTCAAATGCGATTTTACCAATGCTTGCGTGAATGATACCGTTTTTGTCGTTTCTATAACGAACTTGACCCGCTTTAGCATTTTTAACTGCTGTCGCTACGTCTGGAGTTACAGTACCCGTCTTAGGGTTAGGCATTAAGCCGCGAGGACCTAAGATCTGACCTAGTTGACCAACCACACGCATCGCGTCTGGGCTAGCAACAACTACGTCAAAGTTCATTTCGCCTTTCTTAACTTGTTCAGCTAAGTCTTCCATGCCAACAACATCAGCACCAGCTTCTTTAGCTGCGTCAACGTTTGCGCCTTGAGTAAATACAGCAACGCGAACATCTTTACCTGTACCGTTTGGCAACACTGTTGCACCACGTACATTTTGGTCAGATTTCTTAGCATCAATACCAAGATTGATTGCTACGTCTACACTTTCTGCAAACTTCGCTGTGCCAAACTCTTTCAACAAAGCGATTGCTTCATTGATTTCGTATTCTTTAGTTGCGTCAACCTTCTCGCGGATAGTGCGCATGCGTTTAGTTAATTTTGCCATGCGATTAGCCCTCTACGTTTAAGCCCATGCTGCGAGCAGAACCCGCAATGGTGCGTACTGCTGCATCTAAATCTGCAGCGGTTAAGTCTGGTTCTTTCGCTTTTGCGATGTCTTCTAATTGAGCGCGAGTAACTGTACCCACCTTCTCTGTATTAGGACGGCCAGAACCACTTTTGATACCTGCTGCTTTTTTCAATAAGAATGAAGCTGGAGGAGTCTTAGTCTCAAACGTGAATGAGCGATCTTCATATACGGTAATTTCAACCGGAACTGGAGCGCCTTTTTCAAGACTTTCTGTTTTTGCGTTAAACGCTTTACAGAATTCCATGATGTTCACACCGTGTTGACCTAGAGCAGGACCAACCGGAGGACTTGGGTTTGCAGCACCCGCTGCAACCTGTAGCTTAATTAAGCCAGTTACTTTTTTAGCCATTTTTCTTCTCTCTGTTGTGGGTCTAACGCCTTGCAAATACGAGAATATCTGCTCAAACGGCTTCCCTTTCCATAATTCAGGGCCGCGAAGTATAGGGCATGATTAAATGTTGTGCAAGGGATAATTTACGTTTGTTTTTACACGGATAAAAACGAAAAATGGGATGCTTAATTAATAAGCACCCCATTTTAAATCGTTGGCAAAAAATTAAAGTAACCTTTAACCTTTCTCAACCTGACCAAATTCCAAGTCGACTGGCGTAGAACGCCCGAAAATAAGCACTGATACTTTTACGCGGCTTTTTTCGTAATCCACTTCTTCAACAACACCGTTAAAGTCTGCGAACGGTCCGTCAGTAACGCGAACCACTTCACCCGGTTCAAACAATGTTTTAGGCTTAGGCTTATCAACATTTTCTTCTAGACGGTTCAGAATAGCGTCAGCTTCACGTTGTGTAATTGGCATAGGTCTATCAGAAGTACCACCAATAAAGCCTAACACCCTAGGAACACTCTTAACTAAATGCCAAGAGTCTTCGTTCATATCCATTTCTACCAATACATAGCCAGGATAAAATTTACGCTCAGACTTACGCTTTTGCCCTGCACGCATTTCGACAACTTCTTCAGTCGGAACCAAAATCTGCCCGAAATGGTCTTCCATTTCATGCATCTTGATATATTCTTCCAACGTTTTCTTAACTCGCCCTTCGTATTGCGAGAAAGCTTGTACCACATACCAGCGCTTGCTCATATTAGGCTCCTATTCCTGTAATCAAACCAACGCCCCATACTATGACAAGGTCAAGAAGCCATAGAAGTAAACCCACAACAATAGTAGCTGCTATGATAACAAGGGTGGTTTGCGTTGCTTCTTGTTTACTTGGCCAAACGACTTTACGTACTTCTGTACGCGAATCCTTTGCAAACAACAAAAACTGAGCGCCTTTGCTTGTCGATGCAGCAATAAATCCGGCAACCACTACGGCTGCTACTGCACCCAGTGCACGATACAATACTGACACGTCACCATATAAATAATTTGCCGTAACTACGCCCACTAATAGCGCAATTGCAACTACCCATTTTATTACGTCTAATGGGTTTGACGCATTTTCAGTCTTTTCACTCATGATCGTTTCCGGCCTTACCCGATTATTCTCTATAAGTTGGCAGGGGTGGAGGGACTCGAACCCCCAACCATCGGTTTTGGAGACCGCTGTTCTACCAATTCGAACTACACCCCTAAAGTCGTGCTGCTAAATAAAATCAATAGCAATACGCGTTAAATAGTTACACTTCCTTTGTGGTTTCAAAGAGATAAACACTGGGAAAACGCAAAGGAGGGACGCGTATTATACTTAAGCGTTTGCTCCTTACAAGCGCTTTTAACAGTGGATTATTCCAAACCAAGAAATCCACCAGTTTGATGTTCCCATAATTTGGCATAAATTCCCTGCTGTTTTAACAACTCTTGATGGGAGCCCGATTCAACTACTTCACCGTTCTCAAGTACAATGAGTCTATCCATTTTAGCAATTGTTGATAACCTATGCGCTATTGCCAGTACCGTTTTATTTTCCATTACTTTGTCTAAACAAATCTGAATGGCCGATTCAACTTCTGAATCCAATGCAGATGTAGCTTCATCTAAAACTAAAATAGGCGCGTCTTTAAGCAATACTCTAGCGATAGCAATACGCTGTCGTTGTCCACCAGAAAGTGTAACACCTCGCTCGCCAACATGTGCGTCATACCCGACTCTGCCTTGTTTGTCAGACAAGGATAAAATAAATTCATGCGCTTCAGCTTGTTTCGCTGCCGCCATCATTTCTTCGTCAGTTGCATTTTGGCGACCATACATAATATTTTCCCTTACGGAACGATGCATTAGGGAAGTGTCTTGGGTAACCATACTAATATTTTGACGCAAGTTTTCTTGTTTGACGTCAGTGATATCTTGCCCATCAATAATGATTTTTCCGCTCTGAATATCGTAAAAACGCAAAAGAAGGTTCACTAAGGTAGATTTACC
>CAYUZL010000132.1:0-3003 GCA_964449725.1 uncultured Alteromonas sp.
CCTTAGAAGTTTCAACTACCCTCCACCCTTACTTTGAGAAAAACACCTTATAATGAAGATATCTTTGCAGAGTCAATTAGTTGCCCTTATAGGCCTTTTGGTAGGCCTATCAATTTTTTCTGTACTAGGTTTTCGTTACGTTGCTCAACAAGAGCTTCAGCGGCAAGTTAACGCTCTTTCACAAGCCAGCAGCGAAGTAAACCATGTAAAAACTATGCAAGAGCAGTGGTTGACGACCTTAGATCTTTTTCTAAACGACCGACAAAGTTACCTTGCACAAGGTATTAATAACCAAACCAAACAATTAAACACAAAGTATGACGAGATAGCGGAATATGCGCAAATTGCAGAATCAACTGGTCCAATAAATAGCCTGTTAACCGCTATTAATAAGGGTGTGCAAGAATTAGCCTACGCAAAAACACAAGATGAGGTGAAGTGGAACGCATTCATCACATTGTCTGACAATCTCACCGAACAACTGTTAGATTCAGCCGATTCACTAAGTGAAACCATAAATCAGATATACGATGTAAAAGCATTAGAATTAGAAAGCGCTCAAAGTCAACTCGTGACAATGGCATTGGTACTACTCATCGTTTATTTGGTCACGTGTATACTTGTTGGCTGGTGGAACAGCCACACGCTCGTTAAACCTCTAGAGCAATTATCTCATCAAGCAAGAGATGGTGTTGCTGCCGACTCAGATGACGACCCTAAATTAACCATAGACAAGGGACCAACAGAAATACGCGAACTTAGCCTAAGTTTGCAAAAATACTCAACAAACTTGCGGCGGCAACAACGAAAAACCCAAAAGGCCCATAAAGAAGAACAACAAACCCGCCAGCGCTTAAGTGCAGTTATGGATACAGCCCCCAGCGCTATCTTATCGACAGATGACAAACTCAAAATATTAACCCTAAATCCAGCGACCGAAAAGATTTTTGGGTTACTAACAGAAAGCCTACTGAATAAATCTTTGTCTGAACTTATTCCAAAACTCAGTGAGGCCGACACTAATTTAGCCGAACTCACTGACTTTCAGGCCGAAACTACTCAAAACAGTGCCACTTTGCCAATAGAGATCAGTAGTGCAGGGCTCAGCCAAAACGGAGCAACACAGTATCTGTTCATGATTAAGGACATCAGCAGACGCAAAGCGCAAGAAAGCAAAATGAAAAGTCTCAATGAACAACTTGTGCAATCTGAAAAGCTAGCGTCAATTGGTCAATTATCTGCGGGGGTAGCTCACGAAATCAATAATCCCGTCGGGTTTGTTAAATCTAACATGGAAGTTATGGCAGATTACTTCAATTCAATTCTGGAATACATAAACGCGTTTGATGAATATGTAGATAACAACAATGAAGTCGATGCACCGCAACGGTTAAGCAAACTGAATGACCTTAAAGACAGTTTGGATATTGAATTTTTAATTGAAGATTCTCAGGAAATTTTTGAAAGCTCCAAAGACGGTTTAGAGCGAGTTTGTAAAATAGTCGAAGAAATGAAGGCGTTTTCTCATGTGGAAAAAGACGAACAACAAGCTGAAGACTTTAGCAATCTTATCGATCAAGCCATCTCCTTAACCGCTAATGAAGTCAAATATAAAGCAGATGTAAAAACCGATTACAGCGAACTGCCACCTATAAAATGTTGGCGTACAAAGTTACTGCAAGTCTTGATCAATTTGCTAGTCAACGCGTCCCACGCAATGGAAGAAAGAGGCTTTATTAGAATTAAGACCTATCAAAAAGGTGATTTCGTAAAAATTGAAGTGTTGGACAACGGGAATGGTATTTCTGAGGAGAACCAAAAGAAAATCTTTGCCCCGTTTTTCACAACAAAACCCGTTGGACAAGGAACAGGCCTTGGTTTGCATGTTTCCCAAAGTATCATGGCGAAACATGGCGGCGAAATAACAGTAAAGAGCAATGTCGGTGCAGGCACGTGTTTTACCCTTTCACTGCCTATAGACGGTGTTATAAATGAATATGAAGACTAACGTCTATATAGGTTTCATTCTAAGTAGAGGCACTACCGCAGGCTGTAACAGTTTTCTTAAGCCTGAGTTTTTGATTTCTCTGCTTAGTTTTAGTTTGCTACCACTAGCAGCCGCAACACATAATTTAGTACCAGTTAGATTATGAGTAGCAGCATTAGCAACACCAATAGTACTAAGAGTTAAAACGGTAGTTGCGATTACTTTAGTCAATGTTTTCATAGTGTTTTTCCTTTATTTCCAGTTTAAGTCTTTCGTCATTGTGACTTGTATTAACTAGAGCAAACGAAATGCCAATTTAATTTGTTGTTTTGACTATATTTTGGTTTGTTTTACGGTGAGGGATGTGACAAATGTCACTTCATATTGATGACACTTGAATCTAACGGGTTCATTTGTTTGTTGGCATATTAAAAAATCTAAATATAGCCACAGGTAATTAGCATGCAGAACAAGGTAGCCAAGCTATCCCCTTTTAGTAATCAAACGCTTTCCGTTAGCCATTTAGTGAAGTCCTTCAATCAAAAAAATGTATTGGACGACATATGCTTGAATCTTTCTGACAGTAAAGTTTTAGCTATTTTAGGCGCCAATGGCGCTGGAAAAACAACGTTAATTAACATTTTACTCGGGCGCTTAAAAGCGGACTCAGGGGCAGTGAGCGTATTTTCAGAAAAGGCGGGAAGTGTTGGGGTTAAAAGACGAACTGGCGCTATGCTACAAGTGGCTAATTTGCCTGAAACATTAAGAATAAAAGAACATATCCAGTTGTTTCAAAGTTATTATCCAAACCCCATGGCTTATGAAAAAGTCATTGATTACGCGGGGTTAAACGAAATTGAAAACCGATTTTCAAAAAAACTGTCTGGTGGAGAAAAGCAGCGCCTATTGTTTGCCTTAAGTATATGCGGCAACCCCAAATTATTATTTTTAGACGAGCCTAGCGTCGGGATGGACGTAGAATCTAGGCAAAGTTTATGGCGAGCAATCAGAGATCT
>CAYUZL010000133.1:0-6395 GCA_964449725.1 uncultured Alteromonas sp.
ATTAAAACCAGCGATATTTCGGCTATTTTAGGTAGTGTCAAAGCATGCGAGTTTTGCTCTAATTTACCCCTTGGCCCGAACCCTATTATTCAATTAAACCCTAAAGCTAGGATACTCATTGCCGGTCAAGCTCCCGGACGAATAACCCATCAAAAAGGTATTCCGTTTGACGACCCATCAGGTGAAAGATTGCGAGATTGGATGGGTATCGACCGCAGTGCATTCTATAACGATGCCAATATTGCTATTTTACCTATGGCTTTTTGCTACCCCGGAACCGGAAAAAGCGGCGACCTACCACCACCGAAAATATGTGCTCAACAGTGGCGAGAGCAGTTGTTAACTCTGCTGCCTAACATCGAACTCACACTAGTCATCGGGCAATATGCACTTGATTGGCATTTAGGTAATCAACGCAGCACAACCCTTACCGAAACAGTCAAACAATGGCAGAAGCATTGGCCTACTATTTTACCTCTGCCACACCCTAGCCCTCGCAATAATTACTGGTTCAAGCAAAACCCATGGTTCCCCGAGGACGTACTTCCCGCACTGAAAAAACGGGTAGAAATGCTTGTTTGTTAATATCTACAGAGGCAGTTTTATCCTAATGCCTAATCCACCTGTTTCAGGTAGATAAGCCTCAACATCACCATTGTGTAACTGAATAAGCTTTCTGACGATATGAAGCCCTAAGCCGCTACCACCTGTTTTGGCGTTGCGGCTTTCATCTACCCTGTATAATCTTTCAAATATTTTTTTTAGTTTATTTTGAGTAACACCGGGCCCATTATCTTCTATGGTCAGCACGCACTTTTCTTGGCTTTCAGATAGACAAATCAATACTTTAAGATGGGTATTTTTAGCTGTTGAGGCGTTTTGTAAGATATTCTTAATCACTTGTTTAAAGCGAAGAATGTCCAAGCTCGCTTTGAGGTCAATACCTTTAATCTCCCATTCAAAGGGGTGTTGCAAACTTAGTAATTTGCACTCCTCATCTATGATAGGGCGGATATTGTGAAATTCGAAATTAAGTGCTAGTTCGCCATAATCTACAGTAGTGATCAGATCGATATCTTCAACAAGTTGAACCAAGTAGTGAACTTGTTTGTAACTGAAAGCCAATACTTTATCTTTATCATCAATAACCCCTGTTTGTTGAGCTTCCAATCTTCCTTGTAAATTGTTAAGTGGTGTCCGTAATTCATGGGCAATCTCAGCCAGCATTTGCCCTTTTCGTTTGTCTTCTTCTCGCAGTTTTTGAGTTGCAAAATTGAAACTCTTCACCAATGAACCCACTTCATCATTAAACCCCGTGATTGGTATTTCGGAAGGGACTTGGTTGGAGGATAATAATTGGGTTTTTTCTTCCAAATTTCTTAGAGGACGCAAGCGCCAACGTATAAGTGCGAAAATAAATACTAAAATGAAAAGATAATACAAACCTATAGTGTAAAGGTGGTAATAAATTTCATAATACACATGCTCAAGTTTACGCCGTTCCCTAGCCTTTATCTTATTCAGGTGATTCGGAACAATCACGATTACGTAGTCATCAAAGGTCAACGAATCTAAATTGGAATAAGCTATAGAAATTATTTTTTTGTAAAAAAAACTGCCTAAAATTACAAGATAAGTGCCGTCTGCATTCTTTTGTATATGCTTGGCACTCGTATTAGCAATTGTGGAATCAGCTAAAACTTCCATTTCAGTGGTGAAAACTAACATGCCACCTGTATTATTTTGTGCATGCTTTGTACGCGTATTAGTCGTTGTGGAATCAACTAAATCTTCAGATTCATTGGCTACAATAAAGAATGTATAACTTGATATGTCAAATCTTCTTGAGAACTCACTAATTAATTCCACTGGCCTCAAATTACCAGTAACATTATCTCGGATTTGCTCATACGTAAGCAGAATTTGTTTACGTTCATGGTTTGTTAACTCCAAATAATCAACTGATACACTGATTGGCCTAACCACACCGGCCAAAGTAACGGATACAAAAAATGTGAAGACAATAATGATGGCTAATTGCCAATCCAGTCGCTGATAAAATTTCATTCTATGTTTAGCTTGTAACCTATACCGTAGATCGCAGTAATACCATGCCTATTGACACCCGTAGCCTCAATTTTCCTTCTTACATTATGTAGATGTACATCAACAGTACGATCAGTACTTTCTGAATTATAGTTAAAAACAGAAGTAAATAACTGCTCCCGTGTAAATACGCGTTCAGGGTAGCTTAAAAGCTTACAAAGCAAATCATATTCAGTTTTTGTGAGCTTAAGTTTATGCTGTGCAAAGCTGATTTGCTTTGCTTTCGCGTCAATTTGATAATTTCCCACAGTTTTTATTGTGTGCGTTTGCTTTGAAGCCTTTGTGCGCCTAAGGTGAGCTTTTATTCTTGCCATTAATTCAACATGACTAAAGGGCTTCTTTATATACTCATCCGCACCAGCTTCTAATCCATCAACCAAATCTTGACTACTGACTTTGCCTGTTAACATCAACATAGGCACATCAGAAATTTGGCGTATTTGCCTACATACTTTTGCACCATCCATATCGGGTAACATACGATCAATCAATACTAAATCAGGTTTAAGATTTTCAAAATTCATTAGCCCCTGTGCCCCCGTTTTTGCGCAGTTACAAGAATAACCTTGATGCTCAAGAAACAAATTAAGATTGTCTAATGTGTCTTGGTTATCTTCTATTACTAAGATGGTGGTTTGATCATGATTGATATTTCTGTTCCTCAAATGATCGACCCCATTACTAAAATAGGAGCCATTTAGGTACTGGCCACGTAAGCTTAGCTAAAGGGCCCCAAATAGATTTTTTAAAGTCACTAGGAGAGTATTCTGGATTATTCCAAATATTAACAATTTTTCCAGGCACCCTCATTACACTCCTCGAAAACATATTGGAGAGCATGATGACTTGAAACTGCTCTTCGTTTTGCTTCCATCTAATATGTGAAAAAAAGAAACCATTACTGCCGCTATGCTGTATGTATTTTATATGATACAAGCTACCGTAGTTGACTCCCCAGCCATAACCAGAGAATGCATTGCTTGAGGTTTCAACGTGTTTATCGGTGAGCAAATTAATCAGTTCTAGTGTTAAGACTTCATTTGTCGCCAAGGCAGACATCCATTTATGCATGTCAGACACCGTAGAATAAATTCCGCCATTCGCTTTTAGCACCCAGGAAATTCTGTTCGCTTTTTGATACTTTGGAATATTTGTCTCATCTTCGACTTTCCCAAGAAAATAAGCTTTAGGGTAAAGTGACGGATCCCACTCAGGTAGCAGGTAGCCTGTTTGCGTCATACCCAAAGGTTTGAAAAATACGCGATTCAAAAAAACTTCATAAGTTTCATCAGACACCAGCTCTATTACCCGACCTAGTATGGAATATCCAACATTTTGATATTCGTGTTTAGAACCCGGTTCAAATTTTAATTTCTTTGAAAAAACCTTATGGAAGAACTCGTCTGTTTCAATGTAATCAAAGTCATCTTGAAGACTAAAAGGAGCACTAACTCCAGAAGTATGCGTAAGTAATTGATGTAGAGTTATCTTCTTTTTATCCTCAGGCAAGTTATCAAAAAATTTAGATAGTGTGTCATCAGTTGATAATTTACGTTCTTTAACCAGCTGTAAAATGCCTGCTGCTGTAAATTGTTTAGTCAATGAACCTATGTCATAAACCATTTCAGTTGTTGCAGGGATTTGTGCTTGTTGATCAGCATATCCAAAAGCATCTTTTAGTATCACTTTTCCTTTAAAAGAAACTAGAACAGCGCCAGAGAAGCCATTTTTTTCTGAATCAGCAAGGAACTGCTCTATTCTCTGAACTCTTTCAGCTACTGGATAATCGTTATCTTCTTCAGACCGAACACCAGTCACAATAAAAAAACAAATGAAAAAGAAAGCCTTACCACTGAAAAACCAATGTGTTGAAATTTTCACAATCTGCACCTTTCGTTTATTAAACAGATAGACAAGATTAAAAACTAAAAATTAAGAAAAAATTAAGAATTAGAAATTTAGTTATCCGCGAATTTCAAACTCGATACTCAGCGCTGATAGAATTGCGAAGTGCAAGGCGTAAAAGTCACGTAATAGTTATTCTATTGCTGGCTTTTCAACGCAGTAATTCGCAATTTTAGCGGTATTGAGCGGAGTAAACAGCAGTTCATGGCACCGGCATTCAATATCTAAAGTTTACTCACAATAGTTTCGATCTAATCTAGCGATTGCCATTTCTTCGGGCATTACCACTACAGACCACCATGCCTATTATCTCGTCATCGACTAGCTTTGGTTTCAAGTTCTAAGTGAACGTATCCTCCAAGGTATCTTTAAAGATATATTTCCCATTTTCTAAAAGGCTTAAGGGATATCTGGATCACGCAGAAGGAAATACTGAAACCTACAGCTACCACATTTACTAATTATGATAACTGTAGGTTTCAAATAAAAATTTACAATTTAACAAATGATCACTATGCTTATCATATTCATATGTATTGGTAACCACAATGACCAAGAAAGACATTGTTAAAAGAAGCGCTGTCGTCTTCCCAAAGAATCGGAAGGTCCTAGAGCAGTTAGGGGAAAATATTAAGCTTGCTTATAAACGTCGTGGTTACACGCAAAGCCAGATTTCAGAGCGGACTGGCTTAAGCCGGCTGACTATTCGAAAAATTGAGCAGGGTGACGCTAAAGTTTCTATTGGCCATTACGTTGCGGTATTGAGCGTTCTTGGTTTAGTGGGAGATTTTGGCAGGGTTGCAGAAGACGATGAACTTGGTCGGAAACTCCAAGATATCAAATTGATGGGTAACCAAAGAGGGAAGGCAAGATGAGCACGGAAGTATACGTTTATGCAGATTGGGAAGAATTTGCCGAACCAATGCTAGTTGGCATATTGCGCTCAACTTTCACTAAGGCTAAAGAGCACTTTAGTTTCAGTTACAATAATGATTGGCTTCAATCAGAGTATGCCCAAAAAATTGATCCCGATTTAAACCTCTATTCTGGGGAGCAACATAGTGAAGACTCGAAGAACTTTAGAGTCTTTCTCGATTCTTGTCCCGATCGCTGGGGTCGGCTCTTAATGAAGCGACGTGAGGCCATAATAGCTCGCCAAGAACAAAGGCGACCGAACGTACTAAACGAAATTGATTATTTATTAGGGGTTCATGACCGCTACCGACTTGGTGCTCTTCGATTCAAGAAAACGCCTGAAGATGACTTCTTAGACAACGATGAAAAACTGGCCGCGCCTCCTATTTCATCTTTAAGAGAACTTGAGCATGCTGCAGCACAAGTTGAAAACAGCGGTGATACCACTGATCCTGAATACTTGAAATGGCTATATATGTTAATGTCGCCGGGCTCATCTTTAGGGGGGGCTCGTCCAAAAGCGAGCGTAATCGATGAAAACGAGGAGCTATGGATAGCCAAATTTCCCAGTAATCACGATGATTACGATATTGCAGCATGGGAATTTGTCACCTATCAGCTGGCTGTGAATGCCGGAATTGAAATGGCCGAATGCCGAATTGATAGATTCAATAGCCACCACCATACTTTCTTAACTAAACGCTTTGACCGCACTCCACAAAGTCGACTCCACTTCACCTCAGCAATGACCCAGTTGGGTTACTATGATGGTGAGTATGATGCTAGTTATTTGGAGTTAGCTCAGTTTCTATGGGACAAGGGAGCAAATACCAAAACTGACTTAGCACAACTCTGGCGACGAATCGTGTTTAATATTGCCGTATCCAACACCGACGATCATCTCAGAAATCATGGTTTTATTTATCAAAGTGGAGGCTGGAGGCTGTCTCCCGCTTACGATATTAACCCTGTCACACCGGCCAATGGACTGTACTTAAACATTACAGATGACGATAACAGCCTGGACTATGACCTTGCCTTGGAAGTGATCGACTTTTTTCAGCTCGACCGCTCTGAAGCAGAGGAGATCAAAAGCCAGGTCTTAGACAGTGTCAGCAAATGGCAGGAAATAGCCACCAATATAGGTATCAGCCGCAGCGAACAACAACTCACGGCACCGGCATTCAATGTCTAAAGCCTAAACCTGTTAAATTAGTCAGCACCAAACCACCTTGTCATTTCGCACCCAACAGTGTCTAAGAATATTGAACCGTTACACTCTTGGGCATATAAGACAGACAACTGCTCTGGCTGTTTCATTGATAGAAACCACGCACTTCCCTTTGCCTTTTTAGCACCTAGGTCGACCAAAACACTTGATAAATAGTTGGCAACCCAAGTATTTTTCAAGTGATCTACTGACTTATAGGCTCCGGGAATTTTGTTACCGATGTGACCCTGCTAAAAAC
>CAYUZL010000134.1:0-4367 GCA_964449725.1 uncultured Alteromonas sp.
TGGTTGTACCAGTGAGACATGTAAAAATACCCGTAAATTGCTTAAAAATGGTGAAGCAGCTCCACCGAAAGAAGACCCTGTGGACTTGCCAGAGCTTGAGTGTGAAAAATCAGATGCTCACTTTATGTTAAGAGACGGCGCAAGTGGTATATTTTTAGCGGCTCATGATTTCCCTAAGCACAGAGAAACCAGAGCGCCTAAAGTTGAAGAACTCGCGCGCTTTCGCTCTCGTATTTCACCTAAGTTTTATTATTTGGCAGACGCGCCGGCGAAAGATCCTAAAGGAAACCTTGCAATTGTTCGCTTTAGTCGAAAAACAAAACAACAGTATGTTATGAGCGAAGACGATAAAGGTAAAGCGACTGGTTGGTCAGCCTTTTACGAAAATGGTAAGTGGGCAGAACAAGAAACAAAGAAGAAAAAGAAGTAGTATGAAAGGTTCTTTACAAGATCAATTGTTAAAAGCAGGTTTGGCGGACAAAGGGTCTGCTAAGCAGGCTCGTGCTGAAAAAAGAAAGCGTCAAAAGCAAAAGAAAAAAGCGACTCCAGAATTATCTGAAGCGCAATTGGCTGCTGAAAAAGCAGCTGAAGAAAAACGAGAAAAAGACAAAGCTCTTAACCAAGTTCAGCAAGAGGGAAGAGAAAAAAAAGCCCTTGTTGCTCAGATAAAGCAACTTATTGAAGTTAATCGTCAATCGTTTAATCGAGGCGACGTTGTACTGAATTTTACCGACGATAATGTAGTAAAGCGCATGTATGTCACTGATACAATACATACGCTTGTTGTTGATGCTCGACTTGCTGTAGTTAAGTATGGCGCTGATTACGCTTTGGTTCCTGTTCCAATTGCTGACAAAATTGCTGAACGAGATAGTTCGTTTGTTGTTTTTCGAGCCGATGACAGACCAGAAAATGAAGCAAAATCAGAGGACGATGATTGGTACGCAGAGTACGATATTCCCGATGATCTTATGTGGTAGGGCAGTAGAAGGTTATGGAAATTGAAGTAGACTACCTAGAAAGTGACGATGTTATTGGTTTACTTCAAGAGCACCTACAAGATATGCATGCAACATCCCCTCCTGAAAGTGTTCATGCGCTTGATGTCAATGGCTTAAAATCCCCTGAAATAACCTTGTTTAGGGGAACTGTTCATGGGCAGTTAGTGGGTTGTATCGCAATTAAACGCTTAGAAAATAACGAAGCCGAAATTAAATCTATGCGTATTGCCAATGACTACAGAGGGCATGGATACGCCCAGCAACTGCTAACCCATATTATCGAATATTCTAAAACGTTAAATCTTACTCAGCTCAATTTAGAAACAGGCAGTCAGACATTTTTTAATCCGGCCCGCGCACTCTATTTCAAATTTGGGTTTAAAACCTGCCCACCGTTTGCTGATTACAAAGCTGATCCAAATAGCCATTTCATGTCTCTTATTCTTGAGTAGCTCACATCAACGTATAACAGCATGGATAGAAAGCGATCCGCTCAGGATTGAGATTTTAACTGCGGCTAAAAACCTCAATTTACAAAATTGGCACATAGGTGCGGGTTTCGTTAGGAATTTGGTGTGGGACAAGCTTCACGGTTTTAACACAACTCAGTCAAATGATATCGATTTGATTTATTATGATGAAGATGAGAGCAGCGCAGAATTAAATCTTTACTATGAAGACAAATTAAAGGCGGTAATGAGAGGCAATTGGTCAGTAAAGAATCAAGCCCGTATGCACATACGCAATAACCATCAACCTTATTTAAACATTTCAGATGCTATTAGCTATTGGCCCGAAATAGAAACTGCAGTGGCCGTTAAATATAATGAGAATAATGTCTTGGAGTTTGTTGCGCCGTTTGGCTTAGAGCACTTGTTTAGCTATACGATAACGCGGAATAGTAAAAATTGTGATCCCGACATATTCAATACCAGAGTAAAAAATAAAGGGTGGTTATCAACATGGCCTAAGCTGAAGGTAATAAAAAACGCGACATAATGTCGCGTTTTTTATTATTTACACTAGTTTAATCAATTAACTATCCGATAGTA
The DNA here is from genome assembly GCA_964449725.1 of uncultured Alteromonas sp. Taxonomy (GTDB): domain Bacteria; phylum Pseudomonadota; class Gammaproteobacteria; order Enterobacterales; family Alteromonadaceae; genus Alteromonas_F. Next base: position 2,054 of record CAYUZL010000134.1, read on the forward strand.
AGTCTTTTTGAACAGGCTCTTGCTCCGTCTTTACTTCCTCTACAGCTGCCTTTTCTCCATACAATTCCGTAGGGTTAAATGCAGCCGCTTCTGCTCTAGACGTGGCGTTTGCTTGACACGCAATACCTTCGCACTTCACGATTGCAGGTCTAGCATCATCCGCTTTTGCCGTTAAAGGCACGTCTTGGAAGCTAGCTTCCAATTCTGTAGGCCTTTTGGCTGGATGGGATGCCGAACGTGCAAAACGATTAAAAACAGGTGAGGCTTTAGGGGCTTCAGCCACTTCTTTTTTTACAGAAGGCTTGGCATCTTCCACAGGTGCTTGGCTTTCAGTTTCAACCGCTTTTTCTACCGCTTCAGGAGATTCAACAACAGGTGCATCATCTACTACTTTAACGGGTTCTACTACCGGAGTTTCAACTGGCGCTGTGGGCTCGGCTTGAACCTGTGAGTTTAGGTTCAGTTCAGCTTGTGCTGGCGATGTTTCGTTAGCAACTGGTGTTTCAACAGACGTTTCAACGGCAGTTTCAACGGACGTTTCAGCATCTTGCTTTTTACGTTTTTGTCCAGCGGCTCTTACATGGCGAGGACTACGACGGTTTCTGCTTTTTGGTGCATTTTCTGACGGTACTGATTGCTCTGAATCCGCAGTTGATACAGTTTCAGCAGCTTCACTGTTTGCAACAATGTCTTGTGTGTCTTTGACTACAGCTTTTGCCGCTTTAGGTGCCGTATTTGCCGTTTCAAGGTTTTGACTTGGAAGGTCATTAACCTGTTGTTCCACTAATGCTTCATTTACTTCGTCGTTCACCTTAGGCGCACTGTCTACACGAACAGAGTTACGCTTATCACGTCGCTGTCTGCGTTCTTGTACCTTTTTCTTCTTAGGAGGCTGACCTTCAGGTTTCTCTGTTCGAGTACGCTGTTGCTGCGGCTTATCCGATTTTTGTTGCTTCGGCTGGCGTTGCTCGCGCTCTTCTGAATCGTAATTGGACTTACGTTTTTTGTTCTGTTGATTGCGACGACGATCATTATTGCGATGGTTTCTATTTTGGCCATTGCGATTACGATTTCGGTTATTTGGCTTTTTAGTTGGTTCCGGCTCAGCTTCAGGTGCAAATAAGCTCGATAACCATTTTGATACTTTGGCTATTAAACCGTCTTCAGATTTCGCTGAAGACGTCGACGCAGTTTTCGATGGCTTAGGTGCTGGAGGAGGAGACATACCTTGTAAAGCAGGCTCTTCTCTACGTTTTACAGTCTGTTCTGTAATGGTAGAGGTTTCTTCTTCCACTTGAGTTAACGTGGCATTATAGCTAGGCTCGCTCAGAGTTTCGTCTTGGCGTCTTCTCGTTACTTCGTACTTAGGCGTTTCAAAGTTCGGGTTAGGCAATATTAAAATATCAACTTTGTGACGCTCTTCTAAGCCCTGCAACGCTTTGCGTTTTTCGTTGAGCAAATAAGTTGCGACTGGAACTGGAAGCTGAGCTTCAATTTGTCCCGAGTTTTCTTTAATACTTTCTTCTTCTAAGATACGAAGCACAGAAAGTGCTAAAGATTCATTGCCACGCACTGTTCCGTGACCAGAACAACGAGGACATACTGTATGTGCAGACTCACCTAAACTTGGGCGTAAACGCTGGCGAGACATTTCAAGTAAGCCAAATCTTGATATACGACCTAACTGTATACGTGCACGGTCAGCTTGTACCGCATCTTTCATTCTGTTTTCTACTTCGCGCTGATGGCGAACAGGGGTCATATCGATAAAGTCGATAACCACTAAACCACCTAAATCTCTTAGGCGTAATTGACGAGCGATTTCGTCTGCAGCTTCTAAGTTTGTATTAAAAGCTGTTTCTTCAATATCTCCGCCTTTTGTTGCTCTAGCAGAGTTAATATCAATAGACGTTAAGGCTTCTGTTGGGTCGATAACAATAGAACCACCAGAGGGTAATCTTACTTCACGTTGAAACGCAGATTCGATTTGGCTTTCAATTTGGTAATGGCTGAATAAAGGAACATCGCCACGGTATAGCTTGATACGCTTAGCAAAATCAGGACGTACCAACTCAACATGCTTCATCGCTTTTTCATAAACGTGAGTTTTGTCGATAAGAACTTCGCCAATGTCTCGGCGTAAATAGTCTCGTATTGCTCTTACGATAACATTACTTTCTTGGTGAATTAAAAACGGAGAAGGGCGCTCAGCAGCAACTGCTGAAATTGCATTCCAGTGGTGAAGTAATACAGATAAATCGTGTTCCAACTCTTCGAAAGATTTTCCAACACCCGCAGTACGTACAATTAAACC
>CAYUZL010000135.1:0-5114 GCA_964449725.1 uncultured Alteromonas sp.
AGCCGCTATATGTCCACTAGGTTGTAGATCTAGTGACTACAGTGATTGTTTATTCTTCGCTTATTCGTATTAGTAACTCTATATTTTTTTTTAAGTTCAAACCAAATAATAGAACGGGTTCTCCAATATCGAAACTTTGAACTGCTAGAAGATATTTGGGAGGAGACTCAACTTGGGCAAGTTCAGAATCAATAGAAAATAGTGTGTATGCTAAAGAATTATCGATAACTAACACCGAGATTTTTTTAGCTCCCATTAGTGTATTAGCTGTTATGCAGTCATAAGCCATAACTTCCTTTGTCTGACTTATTCCCAGGCAATTATCTGAAGCTTCTGAATAACTGCTATATACAAAAAAAATTAGAGCAACTAAATGTCTCATCAATTTTGTCCTGATGCGTGAATATGATTTTTATGACTATTGACGACACCTTGATTATAGGCATTGCTACCCCATGGCGTTTTCTTAGTCGAGTTTGGATTTGATCTATCTACCGTATTTCCTGCGCCATCAGTAATTTCAACTCTAGATGGGCCGTAGTTCTCTCTAATGTTGCTCTGCTTTGCAAATGCGTTTTGAAGGTCTTGTGCACCTTGGCCATTTTGAATGACTGGATTCCCATTGACCTCATTTATATCGACCGCTTGTCCTGATGCATGCCGTGAAGTCGGAGAATGAGTTCCTCCAGAGGTGCTGTTGATATTTACTGAATCAACACCGGAGTCCTTTACTGCACCTTCAATCATTTTTGCCGTCTCTGTTGTAAAATCATTTGGAGGAGCAGGAGCATTCGGATCGTCATTCACAAAAGAAATATCAGTTGTGCCATCACTATCAACATCAGTATCGACAGACGAACGAGTGCAATTTTGATCAAGACATTTAGTCATACCAGTTGGATCCACATACTTATAGGGATTGTTTGCTACATAAGAGTAACGGTTAAACGTATCTACTTCACCAGTAAATCCCACCGGATCATTCGAGTAAAACCGCCCGATAACTGGATCATAGTATCGTGCCTGCATATAAGTTAGGCCCGTTTCAGAATCAAAAATGTGGCCTGTATAACCAGTTAAGTCATTTGTTACTGAATTGCCAATAATTTTTTCACCATATGGTGTGTAGCGTTCAGAAAATACAATACCTCCTGAAGAGTTCGCGCCTTTTAACGGTGTACCCAAGTTGTCTGTGTATAAATAGGTAACAACGTTGTTAGTAATGCGGGCGATGGATTGGCCTCCAGCTTCAATATAGTCAGTCTTCTTTCCATTCGTAACATTATCTATATGAATGAGTTTACCTGATATATCATATATGTTGTAAATCGTTGTGCCATTAACCGTTCCTTTGACTCTTTTCAAATTACCATCGTATTGGTAACTCCCATTAACATCTCCACTCAATCCAATAGGTTGATTAGCCGCGTCATATGAGAAATGAACATCTCCTATTTGTGAAATATTACCTCTGGAGTCATAGTTAACACTCCGTTTTTCAGCAGCGGAATCATCAGACCATATAAGTCTATTTACCTCGTAGTCATATCGATTTTCAACTCGTCTATCTCCCAACTGCTTGGATATGATATTACCAAGCGCGTCGTAAGAAAAACGCCCTTCACCCCAGATACCGCTCGCTGTTTTTAGTCGATTTAACCCATCATAGGTCATTTCTCTATCGTAATCGTATCTAATACTGGTTAAATTCTTATTAGCGTCATACCGATAAGCAAAGTCCATATTCGAACCACTATCGCCTATTTCTTCAACCAAAATGCTTCGTGTCATGCCTTGCGGATAAAATCCAGTATACTTAGCATATCCATTGGCGAAATCAAGACGGGTTGGAGAGCCAAAAGGACTATACGAAATATTGGACGCGTAAGTTGTTGTTCCACTTTTTACGCTAAACTCACGACCTAAGCCATCATGGGTGTAATTCAATAGTCTTCCACTTGGAAGGCGACGAGCTGTCATTTCTTCATGGCTATTATAAGAATAAGTACTATTGTAATTACGTCCATCAATCACGAGCTTTTCAGCGGTTAGCAAATTAATATTGTTATATGTGTAACTCCAATTTGCACCGCCTCGATTAACTTTTGTAACATTACCATTCGCATCAAACGTCCTACTGATATCCGATGTGCCCGATGGATAGTTTACGTGTGTATTACGCCCAAGCTCGTCGTAACTGAGAGATACCCTGTAGCTTGAGGGAAGTGATGTACACCCTGAAGTTCCGCTTGCACCTTCAACGTAGGCAGTTACTCGATTAGCGTTGTCGTATTGATAAAGCTTACTCCCTGTTTCAGGTACGTAATGACGACAGACTCTTAAACGGTTGTCGTAAGACCAACGTTGTGTGCTGAGTTCGTCGTCATAGTTATGAAATTGACTTACACTAAGGGTATTACCATAAATGTCATAACGTAAATTGGTTACGACATCTTCGGGGCTCAAAATTTGCCTAATATTTCCATCATCGGGTGAAGCATAGCCTGAACGAGTTGTGATAGTTTCATTATTGTTTGCGTCTGTATGCCGCGTTCGATTTTTAGTTAAATATTCGGTAGTTGTTGTTGCGTAAGGTGAAACGTTTTCTCTTGTTTTAACAACTCGAGACAAACCGTCGTAAGTTGTTTCTGTTCCATCATTATTATTCACTTTTGTGGAAGGAAAAGAAGTAAATATTGCTCTACCTAATGCGTCATATTCTGTTTTTGTATAAATGGATGAGCCTCCACCAGATACTGCCCTTTCTCGAGTTGAAATTGGTCTGAACATAAGGTCGTAATAGGTATTTGTTTCCTTAGAATCACGGCGTTCACTGCTGTAAAACCCTGAACGGCCTAAATTATTATAGGTTATCGTCGTATCAGACCATGGGCTAGGTCTGTCTATACGTGTCATCCAGCCAACATTATTGTATTCATATTTAATGGTGGTATTTTTACCATTGGTTTCACTGGTTACCCAACCGTTGGAATCAATAGTTCTTTTTAACGTAGAACCATCTCTGAGTACATAGTGTCGAGGCTGGCCACGATAATAGCTACTCAAGGTTGCTTTGTATCCTAATGCATCGGTTATTGTTTTTATGTTTCCATCAGCATAATAAGAATAGGCTTCAGTACGAACACCTAAGCTATTTGTGTAACTTTTTAATCCTTTAGATGTATAACCAAATTTTAAAAACTCTTTGTTATTTCTGAGTATGCGTTCGGGAAGACCAATAACGTTATTACTGCGGTGGTGAAAGTAGTCAACATCAACAATGCGCTTTTCAGATTGTAACGTGCTGTAGTAAGTAATTTTATTTGGACGTCCGTTATCGATAAAAACACCACTGCTGTTTTTTTCGTATTGTTTGTCTATAGTATATGTAGAGTTATCTCGAAAGTGCTTAACTTGAGTTTGAGGACGTTTTGCATATGTTCTGCAGACTCCATTATATTGGTCAGAGGTTCCTGCAACATAACAATTGTCAGGCATGCTTTGACTTAGATCGTATGTATATTCGAAACTTTCTTTTGCTCCCTTTTTACCTATTACATCAATACGCCTTAATAAACCGTGGGCTTCTCCAAGAGTATGGTAAGTATAGGTTTTAGAAGTTCCGTCAGGCTCTTTAATATTGGTCCACGTATCACTTAGCGGGTAAGAGGAGTCTTCCTTTAAACCGGGAACGTTGGTTCTGTAAGAGTATTCCCAAGTTGCCTCGGGAATATTAGAGCCGGAAATAGTTTTCTTTACCAACGACATACTACTGAAAGTAAAGCCGGGATTTTCAAACGTGGGGTGAGAGCGTGGTACGGCAAAATTACATTTAGATAAGTCTGCTTCCCCTTTTATTGGGTTTCTTACACTTATTTTTCTATCAGCGTGATTACGTATATCTTCATAATTATATACATTTTTTATTACCCCAGTTCGCCTAAGCGTAAATTTACCTAACGCGCCATCAGGGTGCTTTATTGAAAAGTTCCATTCACAGTTGTCTGGTTCATATTGGTCGTATATTTCTACACGCATTGCTCTCATTGGTTGATCCGCATTGGGATCGAATTCCCATTTGCGTCCATCAGGAAGAATCACTTCTTTTAAAGTGAATCCATCGTAGTTATAGCGCCATTCTCGTCCATTTGCTGTGACCCTAGATACGAATCGACTAATGCTTGTACTAGAAGAGCTAGATGGAGAAATCGAACTATAATATAAATTGATACTTCTTCCATCATTACTGTATATACGTGTAAGTTCGGAGTTGTCGTTATACTCATAGCGCACCCAGTTCCCATGAATGTCTTCAACTTCAGTTAAAAGCCGAACGGAATACCGCTTCGTAAGACCTACCCATATGTATGAAGATGAGCGTGTGCCCCCGAGGAATTGAGTTCCAGTGAAAGCAGGAGTAAACATTTCTTTTGCTCTTCGAAATGTATGAGCTCCAAATTTGTACTTTGTGCCATCTGGTGCAATGGTTATTTCAGAACATTGTCCCTTGTAATCGACACTTCGTCCTCCTGAAACCCAATCTGAAGAAGGATCTGAAATACCAGCAGTGTATGAGCGAGGTTTACTTTGAAACCCCGACAGGCCTTTATTAGGTACCTTTAAGGTTAATCCATCAGTATGATCTTGAAAATTAAAATAAACGCCGTTTGTACCTTGTATACTTCTGGTTGCTAAATCTCCACTATTTGTCATACATCCGTTATCAAATTGAGGATGTTTAGTATTTGAATCATATCCATAGGCAATGTGAGCGACAGGAATATCAATAAACCAGTTACCAAAGGCACGTTGATTTGGCGTGTATTGTTTGTCTCCTTGCGTGAGTTTACGTCTTAAAGCTACTTCTAAAGTTGAATTACCAGGAATAGATATATCAACATGTTCAAAGCTAATTCCTCCGCTCTTTTTGTCTATCATATCACCCATTAAATCATTGCCGTGAGGCTTCATTCGCGCAGCAACACCATCCAACATTTTATAGTCGAAACTAGTTTGAAATTCGCCTGCTTCACTGTCTATATCTTCATCATTTGCAATAGCCGAACTTGTAGCGATAGTGGCGATGAATAATAATAATGTTGATGGTTTTAACA
>CAYUZL010000136.1:0-7387 GCA_964449725.1 uncultured Alteromonas sp.
CATGAAGCCCGCCGCTCCATAGGTATATGTTTAATGCATACAGGCCGGTGTCGGACTTACCTTTTAAAAGGTTTTACCGTTGCGGGGGCAGTGGAGGAATCATCACCTCACTTCCCGTTTAACACTACCCAGAATGAAATTCGGTAGGCACCTGAAATCGCGGCTGCAAGATACAAATTCACAGGGCTGAAGTCAATGTAATTATTGGTAACAGTCCCTTTTTAGTCGTGATTTGTATAAAAGATACGAGCTTTGTCTATGTTTTCGCATAACAGCGCTAATTCATCGAGCATCCGTGTTGTCATGCGATGGGCTTTATCTGGGTTTGGGTGAAAGATGAAATTGTGTTGAACTGCTGGAATTTCTTGCCATTTTTGCAAATGTAAGGTGTCTTGTGTTTGCGCTGCGTGTTGATTGGGTTGAATAATGACTTGAGGTTGGCTAACTACCACTTGTTCTAGTCCAACTTGAGGGTAATCTTGGGCTAAATTGCCAAAAGGGTTTTTAGCTCCGCAAACCGTTAGTTGTTGTTGTGGCCACGCATTATTTGCCACAGTACGCAGTGGCGTTGGCCAAAGTTCATAAAAGGTTGTTATGGGAGTTTTGTTTGCATAGGTATGCTGTAATTGATGTAATTTTGTTAGGTAATTAGCCGCGATGTGTTCTGCTTTTTCTACTCGGCCTGTTAGTTGCCCATAGGACCGTATTTCTTCAGCGACATCATCCAGTAATACTGGGTTTGAGTATACAATGGGAATATTGTAGCGGCGCAGTCTGTTTAAATCATCTACTGGGTTACCTGTTTTCCAAGCAATGATCATGTCTGGTGCGAGTTCCACTATGCGTTCTATTTGCAGTCGGGCATGGTTTCCAACTAACGGGATATTTTCTGCTTCTGTGGGGTAATCTGCGTGATCTGTAGTGCCAACGATTTGTGCGCCGGCACCTATCTCAAATAACGACTCAACAATGTGCGGAGCAAGGGCAATAATACGCAGTGTTTGTTTGTCTTTTGAGGTTGGTTCAGTAGCGGCTAGGCAGGCAGCGCTGATAGAGCAAAATATAAATAAAAAACACCCCAATAAACGCGCTTTATACATCACCAGTCAATCCCTTTTTGAGCTTTGATGCCGTTATCGAAAGCGTGTTTAACCGGGCGTACTTCACTGACCGTATCGGCCAGTTCAATAACCCGTCGGTGGCATGCTCTGCCAGTAACAATAACATGTTGGTTGGAAGGGCGGTTTTCTAAGGCTTCGATGACATCGTCAATATCTATGTATTTGTAGGTGAGCATGTAGGTAATTTCGTCTAGCAAAATAAGCTCAACACTTGGGTCAGTCAACCATTCTTTACTGGCTTGCCACGCGGTTTGCGCCGCTTTTATGTCTTTTTCTTTGTCTTGAGTTTCCCAAGTGAAACCCGTTCCCATTACGTGAAACTCGACACCTAGTTTTTCTAAAAGATCCCTTTCACCACAGGCCCATGTGCCTTTTACATATTGCACTACTTTTGCTGATAAACCGTGACCTACAGCACGAGCTACGGTGCCAAACCCCGAGGTGGATTTACCTTTGCCATTTCCTGTGATCACTAACAATAAGCCTTTGTCGTCAGTTGCAGCGGCAATGCGTTTATCAACTTTTTCTTTTTGCTGTTGCATTCTTTCTTTGTGGCGAGCTTGGTCGTTTGCTTTATCTGTCATGGAAGTGTTGCCTCAATACCAATAATGTTGTGTAGTGCGTGCCAATTAATGTGTTTGTGACAGGCATCCGCTAAATAGTCCAGTTGCTTTTCTTGATGGGATTGGTAGGTTTCAATAACATCGACTTTAGCTCCTGCCCATAAGATTATCTCCGATAGTGCTTCTGGGGTGTCGAATAAACCGTGAAAATAGCTGCCGGCTACCTGATTGTCATCGCTCATGCACCCATCGAATGTACCATCGTTTAATTGAATCATTGCGTGTGCGTTAGCTGCAAGCTGTGTTTTACCTACGTGAATTTGATAGCCAGTAATGGGCGTGTTTTTGCTTTCTTGAGTGCTAGATAACAATAAGTGCCCTGTATCTTGGGTCAGTTGTTTGGTTTCAGTTAATGCTGTCGTGACGGGCAGTAAACCTAGCCCTTGGCTTGTTCCTATACTTCCTTCAATGCCTGTAGGGTCGGATACAGTCTGACCCAGCATTTGATAGCCACCGCAAATACCCAGTACTTTACCGCCATAGCGTAGGTGTTTGTTTATGTCGGTATCCCAGTTGGAATCACGCAGCAGTTGTAAATCACTGCGAACGTTTTTACTGCCGGGCAGAATAATAAGATCACACCCAGGAATTGAATCGCCCTGACGAACAAAATGTAATTCAACTTGAGGGTGAATACGCAGCATATCAAAATCGGTGTGATTGCTAATTCGGCTAAACACAGGTACTGCTATAACGAGGCGTTTGTCTTTGGGGTTAACAGTTTGCTCGGCGTTAATGGCGTCTTCAGCGGCGAGCTGTAAATTCATTAAGTAGGGTAACACCCCTAATACGGGTTTCTTTGTGCGTTCTTCTAACCAATCAATGCCTGGCTGTAAAAGGCTTATATCACCTCTAAATTTGTTGATGACAAAGCCTTTTACGCGGTTTTGTTCTGAAGGGGAAAGCAAATCTAAGGTTCCGACCAGCTGTGCAAACACCCCCCCTCGGTCGATATCGGCAATAATGATCACTGGGCAATCTACTGCTTCTGCAAATCCCATATTGGCAATGTCTCGGTCTCGTAAATTGATTTCAGCAGGGCTACCGGCACCTTCAACGACAATGACGTCATAGCCTTTTTCTAAGCGTTTATGAGATTCGAGTACCGCGTTCATGGCGACGGTTTTATAGTCGTGATACGCCTTTGCTTGCATGTCGGACACAACGTTACCGTGAATAATAATTTGTGCGCCGGTGTCAGAGCTGGGTTTTAAAAGTACAGGGTTCATGTCTACTGTGGGAGCTAAACCCGCAGCTTGGGCTTGTACGGCTTGGGCTCGACCAATTTCTCCACCGTCTTCGGTGACAACGCTGTTTAACGCCATATTTTGCGGTTTAAAGGGGGCGTTGTTGATGCCTTGTTGTTTTAAGCATCGGCACAAGGCGGCAACGAAAATACTCTTTCCTGCGTCAGAGGTAGTGCCTTGAACCATGATCGTTTTGGCTGATAAAGCAGCGTTACTCATTGTTATTGACCTTGCTTACTCATTGCAATAATAAAAAATACGCTGCCTATGGCAGATGTGATGATCCCAATGGGAATTTCTTGTCCTTCTAAGGCGATTCGCGCAAGCACGTCTACCCACACCATAAATGCACCGCCTAATAAAACACTGCCTATGATTAACGTGCGGCTAGTTACGCCTAGCCAATTTCGCACGATGTGGGGGATCATTAAGCCAACAAAACCAATACCACCACAATAAGCCACGATACAGGATGTTAATGCGGCGCACACAATTAAAGATAAGGTGCGAAGTGCAGTTACGTTTACCCCAAGGGTTTTGGCGTTACTGTCACCTAAAAGCAAAGCGTCGATTTGTCGACCGAAAAGTAAAAGCAATCCAATACTAAGGGTCAAAATGGGTAACATGAGCCAAGCATACCAAGCTTCAGCTCGCGCTAGACTTCCCATTAGCCAAAATACCACGCGGGTGGCTGCAAAAGGCTCGCCTAAGTACAACAAAAATTGACTAATCGCACTTAGCATAAAGGATACGGCAACCCCGGCTAATAGCATGTGCTCGGTACGACGGCCAAATGTGCTTAAGGTCAGTAATTGAACTAATAATACCGAGAATAAAGCGCCCATAAACGCAGACGCAGGCAATGAGATAGAGGCGGCGAGACTATCAGCTGCTGCATTGCTAAAAAACAAGGTTGAGATACTTGCGCCTAACCCTGCACCAGATACGACACCAAATAAATAAGGGTCGGCTAAACTATTACGTGTGACATTTTGCAGTGTGGCACCCGCTACTGCCAATCCTGCTCCGACTAAAAAGCCAATGGCCACTCTGGGGAAACGAATATCCCAAAAGATAAGGGTATTAATTGAGTCAGTGCAGCCAGAAGTCAGGCATAACGCGACATCACTCGGGCTTAGCTGTGCGGCACCAAATAACAAACTCACTAATGTAGAGAAAAACGCCAGTGAAATAAGTAACCACCATTTTAATTTCACAGTGTACCCTTGGGCGGATAAAAATCGACCTGTAGTTTATGTGTATTGGGATTGCGTGTAACGGAACAAGGTAGCTTGAATATGGATTCTAGCGTAAGCGGTGTTAATACTTCATCCGGACTACCTTGTTGTACGATGGCGCCTTTATCCATCAGGCTTATTGAGTCGCAGTAATGTGCTGCAAGATTGAAATCGTGCAAACTGAGCACAACGGTTATCTTTTGTGTCATCGCCAAGGAACGAACTAAGCCTAAAATTTGATGTTGATAAAACACGTCTAAGTGATTAACCGGTTCATCGAGGATTAGAACCGGCGCTTTTTGCACTATCGCTTGTGCTATTAAGCCTCTTTGTTGTTCGCCTCCTGATAAAACATGAAACTGCTGATGAGCTTTATCTTTTAGACCAACGGTTGCCAATGCCTTGTTAACGATGTCGTCATCTTCTGAAGAATATTGACTAAGTAATGTTTTATGGGGAAGTAACCCCATAGACACAATACGGTGAAGCGAAAGGCCTTTTACACTGTCGTTAATTTGATTGACCACTGCAATGTGTTTCGCCAGCTCAATAGGTTGAAAATTCTCAATCGGAGTGTTGTTCCAAAATACACTTTTTGATGAAGGCAACTGGTTAGAAAGCAATTTTAAAAGTGTGGTTTTTCCGGCTCCGTTAGGGCCCAATATCCCTAATACTATACCTTGTGGAATGGCCATAGTAATGTCGGATAATATCGGATTATTATCAATAGAATAAGTCAGTTTAGAGGCAGATAGCACAGGTTTTAATAGCTTCAGTATTAAGTCTATTTTTATAATAGCAACATGCTGATGACAAGGATATGTTTGTTCAATATTTACTGGAGGTTAGGTACGCATCCCGTTTTATGTTTAAGCAAGTTGTCTTTTAAAAATTCAACACTGAAATTTCCTTTTTCAATGAAATCACATACACAATCAAAGGAGAAGGCTTGTTGCTTATCAATATCAGATGCCGACGAAGAGAACATGAAAATTGCGGGCGCAGAGGCACTTTTAGCATAGTCGGTTTTTATGTACTGTTCTAGAAATGCAAATCCGTTAACTAGCGGCATATTGATATCTAAAAACAAAAAGTGAGGGGTTAGTGTGTTTACTTCGGTTTGTTTTGAAGGGTTACACAGTTGTTCTAATGCGTCTTGACCATCGTAAGCTTCGTAGATGTCTAAGACAATGTTCGTCTTTTCCAAAAAACGCCTGAGTATGTATCTGTCCAATTTGTTGTCATCGACAATCATCACAGAAAAACGTTTCATAGGTTACCTCGTTGGCAGGGTCAAAGTAAAAATGGAACCATTGTGATTGCTTTCTATATTAATAGAGCCATTTAGAGTTTGAAGGTGTTTTTTTACAATAGATAAACCTAGGCCAGAGCCATCAGAGTGTTGCGGATGTAAGCGCGTAAAGAGTTCAAATACAGTGTGAACACTTTTCTGAGGTATACCTATACCATTGTCGGATACGAGTATGTTGATGTCGTTTGCCTGTGCTATTGTTACTTTTACAAATTTATTTTCATGGTCAGGCTTACTGTATTTTATTCCGTTAACAATGAGATTAGCCATAATTTGATGAATAGGCGTAGAGAGTGTTTTTAACGTAAATTCTTTTGGTACATCAATAAGTAAATCTACGTCATATTCTTCTAGTAAATATTGATAATCTTGTTTGATAGTGTTGATCAGCGATAAAAAGTTAATTGTTTCGAAATGGCTGATTTCCAAGTCAGCGCGCGCTAATTCTAAAATACCTTCAATTAATTTACCTAACTTGTTTGCTTGTTTATAGATGTGATTAACGTTGGTCTTTGCATCTTCAAGGTTGTTACTTTCAATATCCATTGTGATTAATCTGGACAACCCTTTTATGGAAGAAAGAGGGGCTTTGAGATCATGTGATGTGCGATAAGCAAACTGAGACAGCTCTTCATTTGCCATTTCTAAAGAGGTATTGCTGTCTAACAGTCGTTGTTCTGTTTGTTTTTGTTCAGTGATATCTATTGTCGTACCAAAAAAGCCCACCAAATTCCCTTGCGTATCAAATGTGGGCTTTGCTTCCCCTTTCAAATATCTAATTTCTTCGTTTACATAAGTTCTTACTACTATGGTGTATGGGGTTTTTGACGATATATTTTCCATTAACGTGTCATAAAACAGCGCTTGGTCATCAGGGTGAACCCACTGAAGGTACTCTTGTATACTCGGAGCCGGCCGGGAAGGGTCTAAATCAAGTAATGAAAATAATCCTTCAGACCAAGTGACAGATTTGGGGTTTAGCGTTATTTCCCAATGCCCCATTTTAGATATGATTTCCATTTTCTTTAGCCTAGCTACCACTTTTTCTTGTTCTAATTCAAGTAATTTGTGGTTGTGGATATCTTGGAAAGTACCTTCTAATCCAATTGTTTGATTGTTTTTAACTATGGGGTTACCAATAGCTCTGACCCACTTTCTAGCACCTTTTGTTGTGACGATTTGCAGCTCAACGTCCCATGCTTTTTTTAGATGGATGCTGTCTTCTACACATTTCGTAATAATGTGTTGGTGTTCAGGTGCATAAAAGTTGATACCGGTTTCAACTTCTACTGGAGTATGAGGTGGTAGCTCGTGGATCTCGTAAGTCACGTTTGACCAGGTTAGTTCATTTTTGCTTAAATCTAAGTACCAGCTACCCAGTTTAGCGACTCTCTGGGTTCGCTCTAGTATTTTAGACATGTTTTCTAGTTCGTAATTTTCGTCATTGCGTTGGGCGCTAATGGATTCATTGGAAATTTTTGAGGAAGTCAGGCATAACAATGTTTCGCCCTTTGTTTCGATTAGAGAAACAATGGAGTTTACTGGTAGAGCTTGGCCAGAATAGTCGTTGTAAGTATGGCTGAGTTGGAAAGGGCCTTTTTGTTTTGCGGGTGACAATAATTGAGTTTGAAACTCTCGCTCAGACACTATGGTTGAACATAGTTGAGTAATACTCATGCCATTACGCATTTCTGGAGGATAGCCTAAATGTGAATTCGCTGATTTATTTAAATATATACATCGACCTTCCTGATCGAGCAGGACGACAATATTCTGCACCTGATTGAATGTGACAAATAAATGCTCTAGCGTTTTAATCCTAGTATCCATAGCTGCGGTTGTTAAC
>CAYUZL010000137.1:0-3474 GCA_964449725.1 uncultured Alteromonas sp.
AATTCAAGGTCCAAACGGTGACGTTATACCGCAGCTGCAGCCAGGCAATGATCCTTCAGAAATTCTAGATGCCCCTTTAATTACATTGCCATTTTACTCAACCTTGAGCACCCAAGACCCTTGGTTAGACGCTGATGCAACAACGACGTCGGGAAACAATGCCTTTGCCTATGCCGATGTCATAGCCCCACAAGGCTTTACTACTGGTGATATTACTGCAGAAACAACCGCGCCAAATACCTTTGATTACCGTATTAACCCTGAACAACGAGCCAATAGCTTTGATAATAGAAAAGCGGCAATTGTAAACTTATTTTACATGAGCAACTTCTTACATGATTACTACTACGATTACGGCTTTGATGAAGCATCAGGTAATGCTCAGTTATCTAATTTTGATAGAGGCGGATTAGGCGGTGATCCACTGCTTTTAGAAGCGCAAGATTCCTCTGGCTTAAACAACGCGAATATGGCAACACCAGCCGATGGTGGAAGTCCAAGAATGCAACAGTTTTTATGGAATGATAAAGACGCAGTTGTGGGTACCGATTGGGGAACTACAGTAACACTTCCAGCGGATATCGGTTTATTGGAATCCAGTCAACTAGCAAGTTTTGGTGCCTTACAATACTCTGATATCGTGGGTGAAGTCGTAAGGCTTATTGATAGCGATGACGCATTGGGTTCAGTAACTGACGGATGTGAAGCGCCTACTAATGCAGCTGATTTAGTTGGAAAAGTTGCCATCATCGACCGCGGAGGCTGTAACTTTACAGTAAAAGTATTTAACGCCCAACAAGCAGGAGCGATTGCAGCACTGGTTGTGAACAATGTAGATGACGGCACACCTGCCCCTATGGGTGGAGAAGATGATGCAGTTACTATTCCAAGTATGGGACTGAACTTTGAAGAAGGCCATATCATATACAATGAAATAGATTCTGACGGCACTGTTGAAGTTGAAATGTTCAGTAATTTCCCATTGCGAGACTCAACCTTTGATAACGCGATTATTGCTCATGAGTTTGGTCACTATATTCAAAACCGATTAATCGGTAACGCGAGTGGTTTAACCAACTTCCAAGGACGCGCCATGGGAGAAGGTTGGGCAGATGTTCACGCGTTACTATTTGTAACAAGCGAAGAAGATCTTCAATTAGCTGGTAATGATCAATTGCAGACTGGTTACGCTGTTGGTTCTTTCGTAGCAGACTTTTTCACGGGTATACGAAGAGCGCCTTACTCAACAAATTTAGACATCAATCCGTTGTCGTTTGAAGATATAACAACTGGCGCAGTGCCAGAAGGGTTAACTGCAACAACTAATGCATCTCCTCATGGAGCCGGTGAAGTGTGGGCTGTAACGTTATGGGATATGTATGTATCTCTAGTGAATACTCACGGATTTGATGAAGGTCGAGATAGAATGTCTAGGTACATAATCGAAGGCTACAAAATGACACCTATCTCTCCGACTTACACAGAAGCTAGAGATGCTATTTTGGCTTCCGTTTTAGCAACAAACCCTGAAGATTTTGACCAATCTATTGCGGTATTCGCACGCAGAGGCATGGGTTTAGGAGCAGTATCACCAGACAGAAACGACCCCGATTTAACCGGTGTAGTTGAATCTAATTTAACGCAACTTGCATCTTTTACTGGTGCTTCTGTAGAGCTGAATGCTGACTTTGATGGTGTTACGACCGGTTTCTGTACTGCTGATGGCGTACTAGATAACGGTGAAACTGGTACCTTGACAGTTACCATTACCAATAATGGTAGCGAAGCATTAGAAAACATTACAGGCCAACTTGTAGTATTGAGCGATCACGAAGTTACATTTTCAAACGGTGGGCTTGTTGAATTTGAAGCAGTTTCTGCGTTTACCTCAACAAGTGTTAGTGACATAGAAATCACTATGCTAGGTGCTGGCACTGCCGATACGTTAGAAATTGAAGTGCAATTCCCAGAAGTTGCAGCGGGTGATGAAACGATCCAAGCTTTGCCTCTTTCGTTTACTTCTTTAGTGAACTTAGATTTTGATTTAGTTGCGCCTGTAAATGGCGCTTCTGTAAGTGATATGGAAACTGCTGCACTATTTGAAGACTTTTCTGAAAATGTACTTGTAGGTGGCTCTATCGCAGCAGGCACATTAGGAACTGATACTGTTAATACTGGTTTTTTCAATTCTAGAAATCCAAGCGTTAACCTAGGCGCTCGAACAATGTTGCTGAACAACAATACCTTTACTTCAGACGTTGCCTTTGAAACTAGACCTGTAGAAGTTGGCTTCGCCGGTGATTTCTCTATCGAATTTTGGCACGCCTATTTACTAGAAGATGGGTTTGATGGTGGTGTTGTTGAAATCAGTATCAATGGAACTGATTGGGTTGACGTTACTTCTGTTGGTGGTATTTTTGATGTTGGATATAACGCAGAATTTGGTGAAATCGAAGATCAAGTCCTAAGCAATCGTGCGGTATTCACGGGTAGAAATTTATCCCCAGACTTTACCGTTGCTGGTAACCTAGAAGCCATAAACTTTGGTGATACGCTCAACGGTAGTTTAGTTCAATTTAGATTCCGCATCGGTACTGATTCCGGTTCAAGCGATCTTGGATGGTTTATTGACAACGTAACGTTCACCAATATTGCGACCCCGCTATTTTCTGAAGTCGTAGCCGGAGATTTAACGCCAATTGAAAATTGTGATAATTCTGTTCCTAAATTAGATATAGGGTCTGAACTGTCCATAACTGAAGGCGATTCAGGTACGCTATCGGTAGCCGCAACCGACAGAAATGGTGACGCGTTAACCTATAGCTGGACACAAACAGCTGGTGCAAGTGTTAACTTAGTAGGTGCTGATACTGAAACTGTGACATTCAATTCACCGACTATTAGTAGCGATGAAATATTGGAGTTTGCTGTTAGTGTTAATGATGGTACGGACACAGTCAGTGCAACGACAACAGTAAATGTTGCAAATGTCACCCCTCCTCCAACTCAAACCTCATCATCGTCTAGCGGTGGCGGTGCAATGGGCTGGTTAACTCTGTTATTACTTCCTGTAGCCTTTATTCGTCGCAGATTTAAATAACTTTAACCATTTACTTAAGCACAATACAAATGCCAGTCAGGTTATCTGACTGGCATTTTTTTATTTAAAAATTAGTCTAGGTTTCCAATATGGTTAACAGTAATGTAAACTACTCTCATTATCTTTTGCTTTTAATTTTATAGGCTTATCCACTCAAATGCGTATCTTCAAGTTCAATAGCATCGCTGCAGTCGTTGCTGCATGTAGTTCATTTACCTTATCAGCTCAAGAACAAACTCCCCTTAGTAACACCGAAAAAGACATTGAAAAAATTATCATCCAAGGCACTAAGCAAGAATTAACGCTGCAAGAAGTAGACGCATCTATTGAGCTTTTTACCGAAGCACGCTTAGACGCTGAGCGTATTGTCGACT
>CAYUZL010000138.1:0-4505 GCA_964449725.1 uncultured Alteromonas sp.
CAATGTAAAACATATTGAGCAGCTATGTGATAACAAGGAAACCGCATCAAACCTGCTATCTAAAATGAAACGCGATGAACTCTTTGTTGACGATATCATTCTTAAAAGTTTGACGGGTGAACAGTGGTACCGCTTGCAAACAAGACTATCTAGTAAGGGAGAAGCAAATAGTTCAATATTGATGCAACTCCACAATGTTAATGAACGAAAATCCCTTGAAGTATCATTAAGGACACAAGCCTTAACCGACCCTCTCACCCAGTTGTTAAACCGCAGAGGGTTAACCGAAAAACTGTCGGAATTCATTCATCGAGGTAATGACGACCCCAACTACAATTTTGCATTATTGTGTATAGATTTAGATGGCTTCAAAATGGTCAATGACTCATTTGGTCATGATATGGGCGATAATGTACTAGTAGAAGTCACTAAAAGACTCCTGAAATATTGTAACCCTAGTTCTGTTTTATCTCGTTTCGGTGGTGATGAATTTATTTTTTGCATGGAAGGACTTTCTGGAAAAGAGCATGTTATAAATTTGTGTAATCAGCTTTTAAAAGATTTATCGGCTCCTTTTGAACAAGTGCTAGGAGGGCAGTCAATTTTATCAGCAAGTATTGGAGTTGCTCAATACCCCCAAGATGGAAAAGGCATTAATCTACTCATTTCTCGCGCAGACGCGGCTATGTTCCACGCGAAGAAGAAAGGGAAAAATAGATATACCTTTTATCAACCTGGAATGGAAGTGTCTTTAAAACGAATCAGTGATATTTCTAACCGTTTAATGACGGCAATAAACGAAGATAAACTACAAGTTTTTTATCAGCCAATTACCAATGTTAGATCGAACAGAGTTGTTGCTTTTGAAGCTTTACTTCGCTGGTTTGACGACGAATTAGGATATATAAACCCAGAAGAAGCGGTGAAAATTGCTGAAAATATGGGCGCAATCGATTTACTTGAGTACTGGGTATTAAACTGTGCTTTGTCAGACTTATCTGAATTCAGACAACTTTTTGGTGAAAACGTTAACATGTCTGTCAATATGTCAGGTATGCATATGAGCCAAGAAGGTGCTGCTGAAAAGGTTTCAAATATTATCCAGTCCCACTCATTGCGACCTCATGATCTTACCATTGAGCTAACAGAAGGTGTTTTAGTTGATAATATCCATAATACAAAATGCCAAGCAAAAGAGCTTGTAAGTCAGGGTATCAACTTAAGTATTGATGACTTCGGTACAGGCTATTCATCACTGGCTTACCTTCATAAAATGCCAGCGAAAACTGTAAAAGTTGACAGAGCATTTGTTGAAGATGCAACAAGTCATAGCACCACACTGAAGTGCATTAAAACCATTGCCAATGAGTTTAATATGAACTGTATTATTGAAGGTATAGAATCCGCTGAACAAAGTGAATTATTGGCCAGTTTGGGCTATGTTTTACAACAAGGTTATTACTTCGGTAAACCTCAATCCTTAAGTTACTATAGAGATCAAGAAGTCTCTTTACATAATCCGTTCTGCTAGATTCAAAGACGATTTAATTTAAAAAATTAGCTATTACGACAAACACAAAAAGCCCGATACCACCTAGCGGTTCGAGCCTCTTTTCTGTGAGCTTAATTCTTCAGTCTCAACTCCATTAAACGAATTTCTTTTGCGAAAAAATCCAAAGTTTAACCGCTACTTGGGCATTAAAATTCAAGATCAAGAAGACTCCCCAAAAAATTTGATCAGCTTCTGTCGCGGTCATAAATTTATAGCCTGTAAAGAGAAAGAGTACACTCAGTATTACCGCCAACCCATATCCTATTTTAACGAGCGTTCCCGATGTAAAACCGAGTTTAAAATAATCAGCAAAACCAGAGATATGAGGCATTAGAACGAAAGAAGGCTTATCGTAGAGACGATAAGCCTGATTCGTATAACTGCCATCCCTTTGATTTTTAAAAACTTAGTCGACTGTACTAAGCGAACTCTGGGACAGAGCAAATAATTTGGCGGAGAGTTGCGGGAATTGTTCGGATGTTTAGAGTTTAATTTTAGACCACAAATCGTAACAAGATAACTCTATCCGGATTAAAAAGAACAATATCTAAATAGTTGTATAATACGGACCGTAAGTGTCATTAAGAATAAGCTCTGGATGCAGCTCTAAGATGATCCCACGCGATGATATCCCATACGGGCCAACTCAACATTATGTAATGAGCCTCTATTGTTCGTGAAGTATACTCTCCAGCATCAGAACGATATTTTATTCCTAAGCATAATTGACCAAAAAAAGACTCTAATATGTTATCTGAAATATCCGGTTTGAGCTCTGACAGGTGACAGTCCATAGTGATTTTTGTCTGTTTGCTTATCAATATACACTTACAAATGTTACTCACTACACCCTGTTGACTTTCTGAGAAGGCTTGGAACAGCTTTTGTCTAATCGCTTTAAGGTTGTCGCTTAACAATGATAAATTAAGCGATTCCATAATAGAAAGCGAAAGTATCAACTCAACGATCTCTTTATGACTTAATACTAAGCGTTCAATTCCCCATCTTCCATTTAACCGAATGCCACCTCCACGGCCTTTACCTGATTCAATTGGATATCCAGCTTCTTTAAGCTCTGCAAGTTCGCGCATTAATGTTCGCAGACTAATTTTCAAGTGCTCTCGTAAATCAGAGGTCTTCCAATAGCCTTCAGAACGGAGCATACCGATAAGACGATTTCGTCTTTCGGTGCGGCTTTTAAAGTTTGCCTTCAACATTGTTTTAATACGCCACTATATGACATAGTTTCCAATACACACTAAATCACTGCTATTTGCATTGTTCTTTACATTTCTTGGTGATGGACCGAAGCGGATTTTACCTTAATAAACCACTCTAATTTAGCCTTGCAATAACTATCCTGCTGGGAGAGAAATTTTGTGCTTAGCAATTTCCCTATTGAATGTTGCTACACCTTGATCAGGAAGTTTGTCTGCCATATGTCGCTCAAGTGTTTCTCTTGCCTCACCATAATCACTCCAATCAATGCTTTCTGTATAAGCCTGCATATTTGCAAAGACTTTGGTCAGTGTTCTGAATTTCCCACTGCGAGTCGCCTGCCTTAGACCATTTAAATAACTTTCACGGTGAACGGTTGGGATGATAATTTTATGCTCTTCATTGGCAACAAGCTCTGCGTTAAGCATGATGCGAGATAACCTTCCATTTCCATCATCGTGAGGATGGACTTCAGCCACTAAGAACTGCATAAAGATGGCTCTGGGTAAACCTGCTGGCAATGATTGGTATATTGGAAATGCTTGTGTAAATGTGCCTTCTACATGCTCCGGCAGCACAAACGAAGTATCCCCAGCTTTATTCGGTTCGATCTTGAATTCACCAGGGCGCTTCTCTGGGCGTTCGCTCATGATGAGTGCGTGGCGCTCTTTAAGTAGATTGATAAGTTCTTCAGGTGAAGATGGCACAATACACATTTCAGAATAATCACTCACTACTCCAAATGCAGATAAGACGTCATGACTATCTTGATGACGATTGTTGATCGTCGTTTTTTCAAAAATAATCTTTTCAGCTTCGTCGATTTCAAATTCAGTGCCTTCAATGTAATTCGAGAAATAACTCTCGTAAAAAGAGAGGTTTCTCCATCCTTGAGTATTGTAGCTATATGGTGACGGAATTAACTCGCAGCGCTGTAAGTAATCCGCTAAAGAATGGAAAAGTGTTATGCGATGATTATCAAACGGTTCAACCTTAGCGTGAGCGATTGCTCTTGGGCTATCAAGATTTTTAATTGGTTGTGTCGAAAGAATGCTGCCGACAATAGAATCTAACATTTTCGCTTCTCGCTGCATGTTAAGGGTGATAGCAC
The DNA here is from genome assembly GCA_964449725.1 of uncultured Alteromonas sp. GTDB lineage: Bacteria > Pseudomonadota > Gammaproteobacteria > Enterobacterales > Alteromonadaceae > Alteromonas_F. The sequence continues at coordinate 3,882 of CAYUZL010000138.1, forward strand.
TTTTATTTGCTAAGTCACGTAATCGATTTAGCTCATCGTCACCGTACCTATCCAGAAATGCACAAAGCTTTTCTTCTACCCAGACTTTGCCCAGAGACTTTATGGCGCCAGTATCTCCATGGGCTATTTGCAGGTTTTCAATTAACAGTCTTGCAGGTGCGCTCCTAGATAACTCTGGTAAGAAGCGTTCAGTTAATGTGTTTACGTCGCCAGGGATAACATTAATTATTAGTGAATCTGCTATCTTGAGGTTCTTACGCACTTTAATATCTGCCGTGATGTAAACGACACCATCGATAGGTTTGAGGTATTCCGCTGTGCTGTGGCTAGCGATGGCTGTCGGGTAAAGGTAATCAACTATCTTCGACCATTGTTTGATCACCAAATCGTTAATTTCTTCATAAGATGCATCTGTGTATATTCCCTGCCTGATACGTTTAAGTGCACCAGCAGTATACTTCTTTGACAACGCTTTGGACTCAGCGGTATCTTTTGGAAAATACAAATTAGACATAGTTACCTCAAAAAAGCGAATTACTTAATATAAAAAACTATACATGAACTATTCGATATAAAAAATCTATATAGTGAATTATTTAACATAAAACTCGCTATAGAGGGAAT
>CAYUZL010000139.1:0-4497 GCA_964449725.1 uncultured Alteromonas sp.
GGACTTTCTGCAGCGGGGACTAGTATTGGTTTACTTGGTCCAATGCCCAAGCCTGCGATTTCATATTTGACGAAAACGTTTCGTTCCGAGGCGGGAATTGTTATCAGTGCCTCTCATAACCCTTATTACGACAATGGGATAAAGTTCTTTTCATCTACAGGTTTTAAGTTAGACGATGATTTAGAGCTAGCAATTGAGTCTATGATGGACCAGCCAATGACCTGTGTTGCATCTGATAAGCTTGGTAAAGCCACTAGGGTTGCTGATGCCGCAGGTCGTTATATTGAATTTTGTAAAGGGACTTTCCCGTCAGATTTATCTTTGAAAGGCGTTAAGATTGTTGTTGATTGTGCTCATGGTGCCACTTATCACATAGCGCCCAATGTACTTTCTGAATTAGGTGCTGATGTTATCGAAATAGGTACCTCACCAGATGGTTTAAATATAAACCATCAAGTAGGTGCTACCTCGATGAAAGCAACCGTAGAGGCCGTTATCGAGAATAAAGCCGATGTTGGTTTTGCGCTAGACGGTGATGGTGACAGGTTAATGATGGTTGACCACAAAGGCAATGTGCTTGATGGTGATCAACTTCTATTCATAATCGCTCGACACAATTTAATGCGCGGGAAGATGCAGGGTGGGGTGGTTGGCACCCTAATGAGTAATCTTGGGTTAGAATTGGCATTACAGAAATTAGGTGTGCCTTTTGCTCGCAGTAAAGTGGGTGACCGCTACGTGTTTGAAATGCTACAAGCAAAAAATTGGTTAATTGGCGGAGAAAACTCAGGTCATATCTTGAACCTTGCTGCATCATCAACGGGAGACGGCATTGTGGCGGGGCTGCAAGTGTTAGCGGCTATGTTAACTTCGCATATGGACTTATTCAGTCTGTCAGCGGGGTTCGAAAAGTTTCCTCAAAAACTAGTGAATGTACGTTATGACGAAAATAAGGTGAGTCCACTGGAATCTGAAACGGTGCAAGCGGCACAGCAAGAAGCGGAAGAAGCATTAGGCACTACCGGTAGAGTGTTGTTAAGAAAGTCAGGAACTGAGCCTCTTATCCGCGTTATGGTTGAATCAGAAAGTGATACAGATACAATTAAATGGGCTGAAACTATTGCAGATGCGGTTAAAGCTTCAGCATAAAGGCATCATTGTTGTTTTAATGCTTGTATAATCATGCGTATATCGTTAATATCAGCGCCGCTTTTTGCAACCTAGGTATGACAATGGCGAGAAAGCTTATGGTCGTAGGCAACTGGAAAATGAATGGTTGTCGTCAATATGTAAATGAGCTGACTACAACATTGAGCTTGCATTGTTTTAATTCGGTAGATGTTGTTATTTGCCCACCAGCTTGTTTAATTCAGTCTTTTAATAGTATTGATGTAATGTTAGCTGGACAAGACGTTAGTGATTGTCATGAGGGCGCATTTACTGGAGATATTTCTGCTAAAATGTTAGCAGAAATTGGTTGTAAATATGTGTTGGTTGGTCATTCAGAGCGACGAGAAAAGCATGGTGAAACAAACCATCAAATCGCTCAGAAAGCATTAAGAGCAATCGAGCAAGGAATAATACCAATAGTTTGCGTCGGCGAACCGCTTCACATGAAAGAAGCAAAAGCTGAGCAAGATTATATTGCTGAACAATTAGCGCCTGTATTGAGTGCAGTTAATTGTGAACAACTTAAGCAAATAGTGTTTGCATACGAACCTATTTGGGCAATTGGTACAGGAAAAAGTGCGTCACCAGAGCAGGCGCAATATGTACATAAGTTTATACGTGATATAATCTCACGCAAATGTGAGAGTACTGCTGATGAAATTCGTATACTTTACGGTGGCAGTGTTAATTTTGATAACGCGCAAGCCTTGTTTGCGCAAGATGATATTGATGGCGGACTAGTTGGTGGTGCAAGCTTAAAATGCGATAGCTTCACTACAATATGTCGTTATGCCAACGGAGAACATTAGAATGTTTTATCAAGTATTAATTGTGGCGTATTTAATTGTCGCACTTATGTTAATTGGCTTTGTACTTATTCAGCAAGGCAAAGGTGCTGGGATGGGCGCGTCTTTTGGCTCAGGTGGGTCTAACACCGTATTTGGTTCTTCAGGATCAGGTAATTTTATGACCAAAACGACGGCAGTACTTGCAACCTTATTTTTTCTTATTAGTTTGCTACTTGGTTCGTTAACAGCGCGTAAAGACAAAGCGGTTGATGAATGGGAAAACATAGAAGTTCCTGTTGTAACAACAACTTCAAATGAAGCTGTACCTGCTACTGATGATGTTCCTGTAACAGCAGAATCAGTAGTTGATGTAGTTGATGATGAGTCTGACGTACCAAACCACTAAATGAAATTATTTGCGGATGTGGTGGAATTGGTAGACACGCAGCCTTGAGGGGGCTGTGGCTTAGGCCGTGAGAGTTCGAGTCTCTCCATCCGCACCATATCATACTTACTACCTTCTAACTGATTGCAAAGCCTTAGAGGCTGCGCGATAGAGGGAGTTCGAAAGCCCTGTTTTAGGGTGTATGGTATTTTGTCTACAAACACCAGTTTCAAGGCGGTTCTCCGCTTTGCTATATCATCAGAAGCCCATAATTCATAAGGGTTTGAGAGAAATTTCAAAGAAGTTCGAAAGGTTTCGTCAAAATCTGGTAAGGCTGTACCGCATTTGCCAATTTTTTCAGATAAAGCCACACGTTTCTTTTCTAAGCTTTTAATTGAATTCTCATATGTCGCCATCAATTCGATACTGTCAGTAGTTACTACGCGCTCTACTAGCTTTTCTATTTTTCTATTCACGCCCTTTAATTCAACCTTAATGGCTTCGCTATTGTCTATGTGTAATTGTGATCTATCATTCCACCATTTTTTGAGCATATTATGCGTTACGCAAAACACTTCTTCTGTGGGGATAACGGATTTCATTAATTCATTAAATTCAGCTTCAATCATTTCACGGCGAACAGATTTTCCTTTCATTTCGCAGCCTTTTTTCTGGCATAGATAATAAGCATATCGCTTCTGCGTAGCCGATGTAGACCAGCAGGAGGTATAAGGTGTACCGCAGCAGCTACACGTCACAAAACCACGCAGGGGGAAGCCTGCATCTAAATCTGTGCGTGCGGGAGCTTTAGCTCCTTTTTCAAGGCGATTTTGGATGCGTTCAAAGGTATCGAAATCAATAAGAGGCTCATGTTTACCCCGCAGCATATGAATATTCCACTTAGGAAGCGTAATGTAACCCGCATACAACACTCTGGTTAGAATGTTTTTCACATGTTGGTAATGAATATCGCCGCCTTTGTTACGTGGAAATGCTTCATGTGATAGAAGATAATTTCTAAACTCGGTTTGTGTCTCTATCCGACCACTAGCGAATTGCTCTAACCCTTGTTGTAAAATGGTGGCGGTAGGCTCGTCACGGATAAGCAGCTTCCCATGCCCCTCCACATCGGCATATTTATAACCGACGGTCGGGTTAGCAATCCAATAGCCATTCATGGCGCGTGCACGCATTCGATTGACGACCTGCTCAGAGTTCTTTTGGCGCTGGTGTTGAGAGACGGATGCTAATAAGTTTTCAACAAGAATAATGTCTGAATCTCCACAAAACTCAATACTAGGACTTTCAAGCTTGCCGCCTACATCAGAAATAGCAGTTCTAAGTTGAAGATGCGCTTCTAAACCTCTGGCAAGTCTTGATATATCATCTATCAACACAATAACAGGCTCATCCTGCTTGGCGATAAAGGCCAGCATTTCTTGCATCTTCGGACGGTCAATCAGTGAGCCAGATACCCCCTCATCATGAAATGAGGCCACCACATTGTATTTTTTATGTTTGGCAAATTCACGACAGCGCGTATCTTGGGATTCCAGCCCGTGGCCTTCTCGTACTTGTTTGGTAGAGCTAACGCGACAATAATTTACGGCTTGCATTAAAAGTTTTGATGGCATGAAAACAACTCCTTCTCACTTTGATTTAGTACTGATTTTGACTCCGAATTAAGGGCGGTTCAATGATTTAAGATGATTAACTTAGATTTTTTCCGCCATTCTATGTCATTCGCCTTTATCGCCATATGCTCTAAAAACATACGTTCTGGGCTATCCTTCAATACTGTTTTATGAGTAATGATTGCTGAATTGGTGCTGGCTAAAGTGGTCGGCATATTTCACGGTTCCTTTGATACATTAAGTTTTAACGTAGTAAATGCATCCTTCCTATTTTGTGTACGATCATTTCAAGACTCTGTAAAATATTATTTTTGATTTCTTTTGCTGGCTAATTGAACAGGGTCAAGACCGAAGGCTTGATCAACCAGCGTCCCAGTGAAATGCCACAGATATTCCAAAATTTCATCTTCATGTTCACGCGTTAAATTATGTTTTGCGAGCATGGGGCGGTACTCTTCGTAATCCAGCTTCATATCACCTCTACAATTCTAATTCTAGCGGTTTGGGATGTGTTATATCT
>CAYUZL010000140.1:0-3419 GCA_964449725.1 uncultured Alteromonas sp.
CTATTTGATTCAGTCGATGATTATTTGCGTTCATCGTTTTTTAAATCAAAGCGTAGAAAAAAGCTACAGGCATTAGCTTCTCCCATCCGAGTATTTTATGAAGACAAAATAAGCCGACGAAGTTTTTGGTTAAATAATCTAGTTATCATTAATGTTATTGGATGGACTGTTGGCATTTGTTTTCTAGCATTAGTATTTCAAAATACATAACGAAAATGAACTTTGGCTATATTGAATGCAAACGTTTTTGCCTTTTTAGTCGTATTTTTGCATTTTTTAATGACAGGCTTTATGAGAGTATTTTATAGCCACTGCTAATATAAAGAGAACGTCATGATTACTAGGTTAGCAACAATTTACGTCTTATTTTTTGTCACTTTCACATTTTTATTTGTTAGCGAAGTAGATGGGCAAGAAAGTACAAGAACGGCCTTAGAAGAGACTAATTTGAAAAAGGCTGTATATTGTATGAATATTCTTGAAAATAGGCCTGACTTAGACTCTACACAGCGCATAAGTATTTTACGTGATGAATGTTATAGCGAACATTTTATTGAACATGCTCCTAATATAGAGGATGGACGAGAAGCATTATTGAGTTTGTTTGCTAACAGATATAAAAAGTATCCAGAACTTTCTATGTCGATTAAGCGCAGTGTTTCAGAAGGTGACCTTGTTTGGCTTCATCTTCACGTTAAACACACTCCTGATTCTCTTGGTGGTGCTGGCATCCATATATTTCGAATGAACAACAACAAAATTGTAGAACATTGGGGAGTAGGACAACCCGTTCCAGAGAAATCTAAAAACAGCAATACCATGTTTTAGTTTGGCAAGTAAGCAGCTAAGTTTATCTTGTCGATTGTCTCCGTTGAGAACAAACCGAGTGACTGCACCAGCCACTAATGGCAACAAGATATATAACACCGCTGAGACGAGTAGGGTTTGCCCTAGACTCAATTTTCCCACTTACAAGGATTTCACCTTGGTTATTCAACCCTGTTTTGTTTCTCAATCTTAGTAGAGAAATCAATATCCATATAAATCCATATTTAAAACAAAGGACGATGTGATAACAAACCAAATATAGGTTCATATGTTTTACGATTAAGTACCGTCAGGGAGTTTAATAAATTGAATGACACTCGGTATACCATTCTCGCCTCACATACCAGTCATAACACATTGGCAAAAATCTTTATTATCTAATGTGGTATCATAAATTTGAGCGATACAGGCTGCTTCTTTTGGGGGATTGCAAGCCAATACTGTAGCAAAAAAAGGCGCAGATATAAGTTTTTTAAACATAATGACGCCTTATTTTTGTTTACCGTAACAATCTGCATAAACTCATACTTCTGCTTCCAGTTTTTTGCAGCCCGTGTGTTTTGGTGTTTCTTATTCGTCGTAGCCACACCGTTATACCTTGAATGGTGCCTTTACGGGGCGCACCTTCGCTGTTTTAGCTAACCTCTCCATCAAACCAATGCCTAGTGCGATTTGCAAACCACACTAAAGACAGCATGACGGGTACTTCAACTAGTACGCCAACGACTGTAGCTAAGGCCGCACCAGAGTGTAATCCGAACATAGAAATAGCCACGGCAACAGCAAGTTCAAAAAAGTTAGAAGTACCAATCATACAGGCGGGGGCTGCAACCTTGTGAGGCAATTTAAGTCGTATCGCCATAAAGTAGGCAATAGCAAATATTCCGTAAGTTTGCAGTAGTAAAGGAATGGCAATTAAGCCAATAACTAAAGGTTGAACAATTAGAGTATTCGCTTGAAAAGCAAACAATAGCACTACGGTTGAAAGTAACCCCATAATCGACCAAGGTTTTAGTGTGGCAAGTAAGCCGCTAAGTTTATCTTGTTGATTGTCTCCGTTAAGTACATACCGAGTGACTGCGCCAGCTACTAATGGCAACAAAACATACAGCACCACTGATACGAGTAGGGTTTGCCATGGAATTGCTATGTCACTCACACCCAAGAGTAAAGCTGTTAAAGGGGCAAAAGCGAATATCATTATGATATCGTTAATTGATACTTGAACTAGGGTGTAATTTGGGTCGCCTTTGGTAAGTTGGCTCCATACAAATACCATGGCGGTGCAAGGGGCCACGCCTAACAATATCATTCCAGCGATATATTCTTGAGCCGAATTTGGGTCAACCAAATTGGCAAAAAACACATTGAAAAAGAGTATTCCCAGTGCCGCCATTGAGAAGGGCTTAATTAGCCAGTTTATGACGAGTGTTAAACTAAGGCCTTTGGGGTTTTTCCCGACATCTTTAATTGACCCGAAATCAATTTGTACCATCATTGGGTAAATCATTACCCAAATGAGTAAGGCAATGGGGAGATTTACATGGGCAAATTCCAATGTTGCGATATACGAAAATGTGTTAGGAGTAAGAAGCCCTAAGCCAACACCAATACAAATAGCCAAGCCAACCCATACTGACAAATAACGTTCAAACAGTCCCATTATGAGTTCTCTTTATTTAATCGAGCGTTGATTGACACGAGTACTGACTTGTTCTGCTGTTTCAACACGCTCTGAATATCGGTCAAGTAAAATGGTATTTTGATCTCGAGTGAGTAGGGTGAACTTCATTAACTCCTCCAGTACATCAACAATCCGATTATAGTAAGGAGAGGGCTTCATACGCTTATTGTCGTCAAATTCCATAAAGGCTTTCGCTACAGACGATTGATTAGGGTTGGTGAGCATTCTCATCCAACGGCCTAAAATGCGCATTTGATTCACCGCTTTAAACGATTGAGAACCTCCACAGACTTGCATTACTGCCAGGGTTTTTCCTTGTGTGGGCCTGACTCCGCCTAAAGACAAAGGGATCCAGTCAATTTGCGTTTTCATGATCCCTGTCATGGCGCCGTGACGTTCTGGAGAGCACCAAACTTGTCCTTCAGACCAAATGACAAGCTCTCTTAGTTCTTGTACTTTTGGGTGATCAGCGTCTGTATCGTCGGGAAGTGGTAAGCCCGATGGATTAAAAATACGAGTTTCAGCCCCCATTTCTTCCAGTAAACGCTGGCTTTCTTCCACAACTAAGCGGCTATATGATACGTCTCTTAATGAACCATACAGCAATAAAATTCTCGGTTTATGTACACTTAAATTTTTGTTGAAAGCGTGGTTATCTATATGAATAGACGTGTCTATCACAGGCTTTTTGTTTTCCATTATTGAGCTCCAAGTTTTATTAGCTCTTTTTTTATTGTCTCTGTTGTTGTTGTACTAGAGGCTATAGCTTTTAGCTGTTCGACGCGTTCTTTGATTATCTTGATAGTCTTTAAAAATCCGTGGCGCTTTTGTTCTTCGTTACCTTCTATTTTACTTGGGTCTGATAGTCCCCAGTGCATTTTTAGCGAATTGCCAAACCAAATTGGGC
>CAYUZL010000141.1:0-5100 GCA_964449725.1 uncultured Alteromonas sp.
GTATTAACTTACTTAATAGCATGATTAGAAAGACCAAAAAGTATAAAAGTGCTTAACATTGTTAATTAAAAACCTATTTTTTTAGTGGATTAAAATCAATTCAAAATATGAACAATAAAAACCACAGTCAAAAATTATAGCTAGAATGGTTATCTTTCAATACTTGAAAGCTAAAAAGTTTGTATACAAAAAGAGCCAGTTGGAAACATAACGGTACAAAATGTAAACATATTTAATGCTCATGTTGCTAATATAAAAATATGACGTAAATACACCCCGTAAACAATAAAATAGATTGATCAGCTCGATATCAGTGTAAGACTGAATGATCGAACTCTTCTCTAAGTCAATTAAATCAAGGAATGGCTTATTTACTTTGAGACAGCAAGTCATCAGCCTCACGACTAAATTCAACATAAAACCGTTAACAATATAATGACGAGAGTGTTTAATGTAAGAAAAGTTAAGTTCACATTCTATTAGAATGAATCAAGATGTTCTTCGCAACTAATTCAGGACACTTTTCTTAAGGAACTTTGCTCATACTCTACTGGCGACAGATCACCATTAGCTGTATGAAGCCGTTCTAAGTTGTAATAGCGCATATACGCTGTCACATCATTCTTCATATGTTCACGAGTCGGTTGCGGCACTTTCAACAACCGCATTATCCCAACACGCTCCTACATCTCCCATACTGGCTCTCATGCCATAATTGGCTAGTAATTTTCGATAATGCATACTGGTATATTGTGAGCCTCTATCACTGTAAATTACCAAGCCTTTTGGCGGCTGATGCAGGTTATAAGCTTTCATCATTGCTTTACTCACTAAATCAGTCGTCATATGTTTATCAATATGCCAACCAACAATACGACGGGAATATAAGTCCATGACGATAGCTAAATACATCCAGCCTTCGCCTGTTCTCAATTAAGTCACATCACCAGCCCACACTTGGTTCGGCGCAACAGGGTTAAGATTCTGATTCAACAGGTTATCAGCAACACTGACATCAAAGCCCTCCTTACATAACCGTTTACGTAACTCTCTATAACCTAAGCTATTTCTACTTTGCTCGAAAACAACCTTAGCTCTTCGATATAAGTGCAGTTGCTTTGCCGTTATAAGTTTGGCTGGGCGATTGAGCCAAGCATAATGCGCAGCGCGGCTTACCTTCATCATTTGGCATAGCTTTATCACTGGAAATGCCGATGACAGCAGCTTAATGCTTTTAAAGGTGACTTGGTTTCCTTTAGTAGGAGGGCGCTGGCTTTTTCTAATATCTCTTTTTCCATCCTTAGCTCTTTATTTTCCTTACGTAATCGCTTTAACTCAGCTTGCTCAGCTTCAAATTTGGCTTTCCAGTTATAAAGTAACTTATCCGTGATACCTAAAGACGCAGCGGCCTTTGGCACGCTATAACCTTGATCGGTTACTAATGCTACGGCTTCTTGTTTAAATTCGGTTGTTAAGTTTTTCCATTATTTTTACATAAAAATAAAGCGCCTTTCGGCGCTTTGTTTATTTACTGATTTTTTTGTATTTTAATCGATGAGGCTCAACCACATCTTGGCCAAAGTTTTCTTTTAACCAAGTCTCGTAGTCAGAGTAATTACCCTCATAAAAGTTGATTTTCCCTTCGTCGCGGTAATCTAAAATATGAGTCGCAACGCGATCTAAGAACCAACGGTCATGGGAAATTACCATGGCGCAGCCCGGAAATTCCAATAAGGCATTTTCTAGTGCTCGCAAGGTTTCAACATCAAGGTCGTTCGTGGGTTCATCGAGCAGCAAGGTGTTACCGCCCGCTTTCAATAACTTGGCTAAATGCACGCGGTTACGTTCACCACCAGACAAGTCTTTAATGAATTTTTGCTGATCACTACCTTTAAAATTGAAACGACTGCAATACGCACGGCTATTGATTTCGAACGTACCAATTCTAATGATATCTTGTTCATCTGAAATTTCTTTCCACACCGTGTTATCTTCATTCATGTGGTCTCGAAACTGATTAACACTAGCAATATTTACCGTATCACCCAGCACCACACTGCCGCCATCAGCTTGTTCTTCACCTGTAATCATTTTAAATAAAGTTGATTTACCCGCGCCATTTGGCCCAATAATGCCCACAATAGCCCCTTTGGGAACAGTAAAAGACATATCGTCAATGAGGACTCTGCCGTCATAGGCTTTTTTAAGGTTATTTATTTCAATAACCTGATCGCCTAAACGTTCACCCGGTGGAATAAAGAGTTCACTGGTTTCATTACGACGTTGGTAGTCTGACGTATTGAGTTCTTCGAAACGGGCCATACGAGCCTTGCTTTTAGCCTGACGACCTTTGGGGTTGGTGCGTACCCATTCTAATTCTTGCTTGATAGATTTTTGTCGCGCAGACTCAGTTTTTTCTTCTTGTTGTAAACGGTTATCTTTTTGCTCTAACCAAGAAGAATAGTTTCCTTCCCATGGAATACCTTCACCTCTGTCTAGTTCAAGTATCCAACCGGCAACATTGTCGAGGAAGTACCTATCATGGGTAATTGCTACGACCGTGCCTTCATAGTCGTGCAAGAAACGCTCTAACCAAGCAACGGATTCTGCATCCAAATGGTTAGTAGGTTCGTCGAGTAGTAACATGTCTGGCTTTTCTAGCAATAAACGACACAAAGCAACACGTCTGCGTTCACCTCCCGAAAGTTTCGATACATCGGCGTCCCAAGGTGGCAGTCGCAATGCGTCAGCTGCACGTTCAAGAGATTGCTCTAAATTATGGCCGTCTTTAGATTGAATAATCGACTCTAATTCACCTTGTTCTTTCGCTAGTGCGTCGAAATCTGCGCCTTCAGCGGCGTATTCGGCATACACTTCATCAAGTCGTTTTAACGCATGCACGACATCTTGAACCGCCTCTTCAATATTGCCTCGTACATCTTTGCTTTCATCAAGTTGAGGTTCTTGAGGTAAATAACCAATATTAATGCCGGGTTGAGGATGGGCTTCACCTTCTATGTCTTTGTCAACGCCAGCCATAATGCGAAGTAGGGTTGATTTACCGGCACCATTTAAACCGAGTACGCCAATTTTGGCACCAGGAAAAAAACTAAGAGAAATATTTTTAAGAATATGACGATTGGGAGGGACTATTTTCCCAACGCGATGCATGCTGTAAACGTACTGAGCCATACTTTTCCTACTATTAGGGGTAATTATTAAGGTTATTGTAACCAAGGGTGACCTATTCTCGCTAGTCTTGGTTATTGTAAACGGGAATTTAGTCTATACATTACAGATAGAGTAACACTAGATTTAAGAATAAAGGGTATGAAAATGGCAAAACACTTTTCACTTCAACACATCGCTGAGCAACTAGGTCTCGAAGCGATAAATACAACCGATACGGTTTTCATAGGTGTCGATACCCTTGCGAATGCAACTGGCGAACAGATTTCATTTTTAGCCAATGTAAAATATAAGACCCAACTTAGCACGACGAACGCTGGCGCAGTTATCATTCATCCTGATTACAAAGGGCAGGTTAACGGCCCCGCACTGCTTTCGGACAATCCTCATGCGGCGTTTGCACGAGTCGCTCAGTTGTTTTATGTACCTGTTCCTGTGGCAAGTGGAATTGCGGCAAATGCTGTGGTGCCTAGCTCTGTTTCATTAGGACAAGGGGTAAGCATTGGACACAATGTCGTGCTGGGTGAAAATGTTGTACTTGGTGATGGCGTTACTATTGGCGCGAATACAGTAATTCAAAATAATGTCAGTATTGGTAGTAATAGCGTTATTCACCCAAACGTTACCTTGTATCGAGAGGTTCAATTAGGCAACAACGTTGTTGTACATAGTCAAACAGTTATTGGTGCTGATGGGTTTGGTTTTGCCAATGATAAGGGGACTTGGATACCAGTGCCTCAAATTGGTTCTGTCATCGTCGGTGACGATACCTCTATTGGGGCAAGTAGCAGTATCGATAGAGGCGCACTGGGTGATACGGTTATTGGCAAAAATTGCATAATCGATAATCAAGTTCAAATTGGACACAATTGCCAAATAGGCGATCATACTTGTATTTGTGGCTTTGTCGGTATTGCAGGCAGCACTACAATTGGTCAATACGTTGTTATCGCTGGTGGTGTCGGTATTAATGGACACATAACCATTTGTGACAAAGTGCAAGTCACTGGTTTTTCAATGGTAGTGCAAGATATAACAGAGCCGGGGGTGTATTCTTCTGGTCAGCCAGCGTTAACAAATAAAGAGTGGCGAAAAGTGAGTGTAAGAGGGCGTCAACTGCCTTCTTTATTTGACCGCGTAAAACAGTTAGAGAAGCAACTAGAGAAACAGAATAACTAATACCATTTTGTCCAGTTTGATTGAACGCTTTTTATATACATCCAGCGTAAAATCGCTAAAATACGCGGTGCAAATTTGAACACCTTAATTTAGAAGTTAGGAGCTGCCCATATGTCTATCAATACGCCCACGAGTAAGATGTCAATTGCTGAATTTGATCCGGAACTTGCAGAGGCCATTTCGGCTGAAACTCGTCGTCAAGAAGAGCATATTGAACTTATCGCATCAGAAAATTATTGCAGCCAAAGAGTCTTGGAAGCACAAGGCTCTCAACTTACCAATAAATATGCAGAAGGTTATCCAGGCAAACGTTATTATGGCGGTTGTGAGCATGTGGATGTTGCAGAAAACCTAGCTATTGAGCGTGCAAAGCAGTTATTTGGCGCTGATTACGCCAATGTTCAACCTCATGCAGGTTCGCAAGCTAACTCAGCTGTTTTTATGGCGTTGCTTGAAGCGAACGACACGGTTTTGGGTATGAGTCTTGCTCATGGTGGTCACCTAACTCATGGTGCCCATGTTAGCTTTTCTGGAAAAACCTATAACGCAGTTCAATATGGTCTAGACGAAGCAACGGGCATTATTGATTACGCACAAGTTGAAGCATTAGCATTAGAGCACAAACCAAAAATGATCATTGGTGGTTTTTCGGCGTATTCTGGTATAGTTGATTGGCAGAAATTCAGAGAAATTGCGGATAAAGTTGGCGCGTATTTATTAGTGGATATGGCG
>CAYUZL010000142.1:0-3249 GCA_964449725.1 uncultured Alteromonas sp.
ATTCTACATCGCCATTAAATACTGATATGTCGCCATTTTCATCGTATTCAATAGACAGGTCAAGGTTTTCTAATAGCCTTAATTGCTCTGTTAATGACGCTATTTGTGCCGCGTTTTGATCGTTTGGCTCTATTGCCGCTAATTGCGTTCTTAAGCTTCTTGCATTGTTTACAGCAAGTTTATTAAACTCATCTAATTGGTTTTGTGTATTGGCTCTAAACTTTACTAAAAAGCCATTAAACTCATTTAATCTAGTTTGAAAAGTTCTTGTTGTATCATTTACTATTTGCTCGCTTAAGTTCTTTTCAACATCAATAAAATCAATTAGTAAGTCTAAATTTTGTTCGAATAAATCCCTTTGAATTTTTCTTATTTCAACGCCCGTTTCAGCTTGTGCAATTTCCAATTGCCCTAATCCCTCGGTGTAAGTTCTTAGTGCTTCCAATGAACCATCTAAAAACTGATCATCTAAAGGGTTTGTGTTTCTTGTTAAGTCAATACTTTGATTAACTTTTAATAATTCACGTGCGAATTCTGTTTCCTGTTCTGTTGTTCTGTTCCTGTTTTGAGCTAATTGTAAAAGTCTTTCTGTTCCCTCTACTTGAGCAAGCGTACTTTGTGCTGTTAAAACATCGCCTTCCGCTCGTGCATTGGCTAGCTGTAAATTAAGTCTGTTTATATCGCCTTCTGATTTTAAAAGCTCAATTCTTTTTTCTAGTAAATCCTGACTTGCTTGTAATTGTTGATTTAAGGAAATTGTATCGTCGCCACTTTGTACGCTTAATAATTCTACTTCTTTACGCAAATCAACCAATGCGTTTTCAGCTTCTCTTATATCATCGGCTATTTGAAAGGCTCTTACTGCTGATCTATCTAATGATTGAATGGCACTTGCTGCATCTTGAAACCTACCTACAACCCCTGTTAAAGCACCTGTCACAGCGTTCCATCCCTCGGCTATATCGCTAGTCGAATTGTTAGCTATCTGCTCCTCTAATACCGCAATTTCTTTTTGTAAATCTTGTTTTTTGCCGCTTGTATCATCTAAAATATCGCCCAAAACTTCAAATTCTTTACTTAGAGCGCCAATTGCTTTTCCTAATAAACTATCTGAATCGGGTAACACATCGAAAATACCTAAGAAACTTTGCTTAATTTTAGCTGTTAATAATTCCGCTCGTCTTTCTAAACCAACGAAAAACGATCCAATACCGCGCCCTATTTGAACTAAGCCAGTAAACAAATCGCCAAATGTATTAGTTGCTACTTTTGCTATAGCATTAACGCGCCCTAATGTTTGTTGCATTAATAAAGCTCCTGATCTACCTTGACTAAATGCGGACGCTAAACTCACTATAATTCCTACTAAGGCAAGTATTCCTGTAGCATTTGCCGCCCTTCTTAAAAGTCTTAAGCTTCTAGTTAGTCCGTTGGTCGCCCTTGTATTTGCTTTTTTTGCCGCTGTATTTGCGTTTTGCGTGGTTGTATCTGCTTTTGTGGCAGCTTCCGAAGAAAAGAATCGTTCAATTAAAGTATCTAAAGCACTATTTAAAATTGCTAATTCGCCACTAAACAGGTTACTACCTTGTAAAGCGTTTCTAATACTTTCTTCATAGTTACCTATATTTATTTTTGACTGAATAAATTTATCTGAGTTTTCGCCCAATGTTTGCGTTAACTCGTTTATTTCGTTATTGTATGCCGCTATCTGTTCGGCTTGTTCTTCTAAGTCTAAGCTCTGAACTACAACCCTTAAAGCTGCAATACGTTCCCTAACTTCGGACAAAGTACCCGCCCTTTCTTTTTCTAGGGTTATTTGAGCATTTAAAAGCTTCTGCTCATCCCTACTTAATTCGTTGCTTTTAAGTATCTCTTTTTGCTTATCTCTTATTTCAGATGTTATGTTCTTGATTCGTAATTGAGCCTCTACACGTGCCCTATTTACGTCTTCTATAACCTCCCCGTTAATCGTACCTGTTTTATTTAACTCTCTAAGGTTTGCACGCTGACTTAATAAAGCTTTATCTAGTTTAGCAAGGTCAGAAATTTGATCATCTTGTACTTGATTGGTTCTTTTTATAGTTTGCTGGTACTCTTTTTCTACTTTAGTGACGTTTTCACGCGCCTTTATAAGTGAATTATTTGTTTTTACAAAGTCCTGTACTTTAGTTTCAAACTGTTGCAAAGCTTGCCCACCCTCAAAATCTATAAAATCAGTTTGGTTAATGTCTTTTTTTAAATCTGCTGCTAATTTTCGAATACGGTCAGAAAATTTAACAAAGTCAGTTTCGACCTGTCTAAATCCGCCATCATCATCAAAAAAATCAGAATATTTAAATACTACATTTTCCATTATTTGCTGTTTTTTTGTTCTTTTAAAAGCTCCACTTTAGCGTAAAAAGAAAAAGTTGACACCCCTGTTAAATCGCTCCCCATATCTTCGGTAACTGAAAGCGCAAATTTTTGAAAATCAACTTCCAACGAACGTTCCATATTCCCAGGCGTATAAATATTCCATACGTTAGGCTTATCCATCTGTAAAAGTTCTTTTTCAATTATGTAAACTTCCTCGTCATAGTTCTTTGTGGGGTTAATTATCGAATCCAAATACGCATGCATCCTCTTAACCCTTAGTGTTATTCTTTCTTTGTTTTGGCTTTTTGGGAAAAATATTTCGTAATAAACTGAAAGTTCGGTTTCGATTTTTTTTTTACTTTCTGTAAACTTTCTAAGCTCACATTTTGCCCTAATCCAATCTTGTCTAAATGCTTTAAACACCTGTCTAAATCATCGGGTGCAAAGGTTGTATACTCTTTATTATTAATCCGTTTGACTAGTATAGCCAATGATTTAAGCTGTGGCGAAAACTCATTATAAGCGTTAAATACGGTCTGCCTTCTGTTTTCTAATTCCTGAGCCGCTTCCGCATTCATATCTTTTTTTAAAAACTGAATTGCCTTTTGTGTACGGTGGTCATAATCTTCAAAAGTGCTGCCTATTTCGCTGGCTTGCATTTGGTATTTATTGAATCTTTGAAATCTCAAAATCGGTAGATTATGGATTGAATCAAAGAACTCTATTTCGTGCCTCCCGTGATTATAAATCATTGTTTATCAAATAAATACATTAAACCGCTAACCAAAAAAGGGATAGTAACCAAACTCAATTCAAAGCCATCTATAAAGCCAATTGTAACAACCATTACAACCGACATATGAAACTTTATACAAAATCTACATGATGATAGTT
>CAYUZL010000143.1:0-5354 GCA_964449725.1 uncultured Alteromonas sp.
CGTTAACCCCATGCGTTGAACGGGATAAACATAATGGTTTGCTAAATTGCACAGCTCACACAAAGGAACTTGAAATACACTGGCCACTTCGTTTTCATCCATAACGATATTGAAGGGGGGATGCACAAAACCAACTAATGGAGTGATTTCATATCCAGTCACAGTTCTGTATTTTCCGATATTACCCAGCCATTGGATATTTTGCTGAGGGATACCAATTTCTTCGAATGTTTCTCTTGCCGCTGTGTGTTGAACAGATGCATCGGTACTTTCTACTTTGCCACCTGGGAAACTAACTTGTCCACCGTGGTGCTTTAAGTGGTGAGCACGCTCAGTTAACAGCACGGAAAGTTGATTACCTTCCTCGATTAACGGAATTAACACGGCGGCTTGGCGACCTTGAGATTCAAGAGGGAAATCAATTTCAGCACCAACAGAGCGAATATGGTGGAAGCGGCGTAAAAACTCTTGTTTATTCATTTGATACTAAATGAGGCACTATCTTAGCCACTTTATCGAAGGTTTCTTTATATTCTTCGCTGGCTTTTGAGTCAATAACAATACCGCCACCTGCGCAGCAATAGAGTGAGCCATTTTCCGCGACTAAGGTGCGAATACAAATACTGGAGTCCATATCATTTTGCCAGCCATTATAAAAAATGGAACCGCAGTATACGTTGCGCTTGTGGGGCTCTAGTTCTTCGATGATTTCCATTGCGCGCACTTTCGGCGCTCCGGTGATAGATCCACCTGGGAACGCATCTTTTAGTAACATAAGCGGCGTACTTTGAGGTTTAAGTTCGCCTGTTATTACACTGACCATGTGATGTACCGCTTCATAACTTTCTAACGAAAATAAATGAGGAACATCAACAGAGTGGGGCTCACAGTGTTTACTTAAATCATTCCGAAGTAAATCAACAATCATCAAGTTTTCGGCTTTATCTTTTTCTGAGTTTAGCAAGGCATTGGCCGATGCATCGTCTTCTTCTTTGTTGGTACTTCGCGGCCGCGTTCCCTTTATTGGCCGAGTTTCTACTTTGTTGTTTTTCACACTTAAGAATCGCTCGGGGGATACGCTTATCACTGCGCCATGAGGGGTAACCATATATGCGGAAAAAGGCGATTTATTCGTATCCCTTAGCGCTAAATACGCACTGAATAAGCTACCGGAATAATTCGCTGAAAAACGTTGAGAAAAGTTCGTTTGATAACAATCACCTTCAACCAAATAGCGATGAATACGGTCAATTGCATCGTGGTATTGCTGTTCGGTTAAATTTGAACGCCAAGGCGAGGTTAACGAAAATTCATTATTGTTATCTGAACTAGGCGCGGGCAAGTTATCGCTATGGTAACTGTACGTATTGGGTTGGTTGTTAATACAGCAGTAATATTGCTTGTTAGTTTGGTGGCAATGAATAATACCATTGCAATACAAACCAATAATCACATCAGCGGTGGCGTAGTCAGTTTTATCATGGCTTTCAGAATGAATACTGTTAACGTAAGAACGAGCAACATCATACCCAACCAATCCGGCTAAACCCGTTTGGAATGGTAGGTTATCAGGTACCTTGTCGTAATTTACCGGTACAATATTTTGCTTAAATTCTTGCAATAATGAATCTGCAACCGCGAGGGGATCGGCCCGAGATACGGATTTTTGTTTTTCTTTTAAATTGTGAACGACAGTTCTACCACACTGCTGAGTCACCAGATGTTCTGGTTCCCAAAGTATAAATGAATACTGGTTTTCATTCGCACTACTTCCCGCTGAATCTAAAAGCAACGAATGAAGCCTGTGCTGCAAACCGCTAAACCTTTCATGTAAAGGAAGGCAGTCTTTGGGTGCTAAAGGGTGTATATGTAAATAAAGAAACGCTTTGTTGCTCATGTTCAACTGGTAACGACTATCCGACTTGCGATAGTATACGCCTATAAATTTACATATTCATGTTATGTCGTTTACAGGGGACAAAATGTCTACAATCCGCCAGCAAGATTTTATCGATAGCATCGAAGATGCGCTCCAGTTTATTTCTTTCTATCATCCAATTGATTACGTTCAAGCTGTAGAAAAAGCTTATAACAAAGAAAAAAGTCAGGCGGCCAAAGACGCCATGGCGCAAATATTGATTAATTCAAGAATGTCAGCCGAAGGTAAACGCCCTCTGTGTCAAGACACAGGCATAGTGACTTGCTTTGTAAAAGTAGGTATGGACGTGTCGTGGGATAAAACCGACATGACGGTACAAGATATGGTAGACGAGGGAACCCGTCGTGCTTATTCAAATAAAGACAACCCATTAAGAGCATCTATTGTTGCTGACCCTGCTGGAGCCCGTAAAAATACAAAAGACAATACACCGGCGGTTGTTCACCTAGATATGGTGAAAGGCGGCAATATCGAAGTGATGATTGCGGCCAAAGGTGGTGGTTCAGAAAATAAATCTAAAATGGTCATGCTAAACCCAAGTGACGACATTGTTGAATGGGTTGTTAAAACATTGCCTACTATGGGTGCGGGTTGGTGTCCTCCTGGTATGCTAGGCCTAGGTATTGGTGGTACAGCTGAAAAAGCCGCGGTGTTAGCGAAAGAAAGCTTAATGGATCCAGTGGACATCCATGAACTTATCGAACGCGGCCCAGAAACTACTGACGAGAAATTGCGGGTTGATATTTTCAACGCAGTAAACAAACTCGGTATTGGTGCGCAAGGCCTAGGTGGCTTAACCACAGTAGTCGATGTGAAGATTATGTCGCTGCCGACTCATGCCGCTTCTAAGCCTGTCGCAATGATCCCTAACTGCGCGGCAACTCGTCATGCGCACTTCACCTTAGACGGTTCAGGCCCAGCAGAATTAAAAGCGCCCAAGTTAGAAGAGTGGCCAGATATTACATGGGAAGTAGGGGAAAACACCCGCCGTGTAAACATGGACTCCCTAACTAAAGATGAAGTAAAAGAATGGAAAGTCGGTGAAACAATTCTTCTTTCTGGAAAAATGCTGACTGGCCGTGATGCTGCCCATAAACGCATTCAAACCATGATGGACAATGGCGAAGGTTTACCTGATGGCGTAGATTTAACCGATAGATTTATTTATTACGTAGGCCCTGTAGATGCTGTTGGCAATGAAGCGGTAGGTCCGGCAGGCCCAACTACGGCAACGCGAATGGATAAATTTACCGACATGATGCTAGAAAAAACTGGCCTAATGGGCATGATTGGTAAAGCAGAGCGAGGCCCAGCGACGGTGAAATCCATTGCTGAACATCAATCCGTTTACTTAATGGCTGTTGGCGGCGCCGCGTACTTGGTTTCTAAAGCCATTAAAAAAGCCAAAGTGGTGGCCTTTGAAGATTTAGGAATGGAAGCCATATACGAATTTGAAGTGGAAGACATGCCAGTTACTGTTGCAGTAGACAGCACAGGTGCTAATGCCCACGAAACAGGGCCTGCAATTTGGAAAGTTAAAATTGCTGAAATGGACGATGCGTAATATTGATGCTGAGCTATGAATTAACAGTAGTATCATCAATACTAGGGGGGCTTCTTGTTGGAGCCTCTGTTACCGCGCTTATTTTGGGGAATAAAAATAAGCGTATCTCTCAGCTTCACGACGAACTAGTCGAAAAAAACCAAACACAAAACGACAGCATCATTGCACTGACTTCCGACGCTGCGCTTGCAACAGAATTGCGTAGTCAATATGAATCACTGCAAAGTGATTACACTGAATTACAGCAAACCCATTCAACCTTGTTTGCGAGTTACAAAGCGTTTGAGTCTGCGTCTATACAAAAAGAACAAGCCCAGCAAGAAAAGTTAGAAACTCTGACACAAACAGAAAAGCGATTAACGGAGCAATTTGAAAACCTTGCTCATAAAATTTTCGAAAAACAAAGTGAATCCTTTACTCAGCTGAATAATAGAGGCTTAGATGCCTTGCTATCCCCATTAAAAGAGCAAATCGATGGGTTTAAACGCCAGCTTACCGACCAGCATGTAAGAGAAGGTCAAGAGCGCGCCAGTTTAAAAACCGAGATTTTAGGCTTAAAAGAGCTCAACAATAAAATTACCGAAGAAGCCGCAGCGCTCACATTAGCGCTAAAAGGTGACAATAAACAACAAGGTAATTGGGGCGAAGTGGTGCTTGAACGCGTACTGAAGGAATCTGGGTTGCGTGAAGGTCATGAGTTTGAAACTCAGGTGTCTTCAACCACTAGTGAAGGCAGGCTTCAACAACCTGATGTCGTTGTGCATTTACCCAATGACAAAGACGTGGTGATTGACTCAAAAGTGAGTTTGTCAGCCTATGAGCGCTATTTTAATTGCGACGACGAGTCACAAAAGCAACAACACTTAAAAGATCACGTTAATTCGTTAAAAGCCCATATTAAAGGTTTAAGTAAAAAGGATTATCAATCCTTACCCAATTTACGCACCTTGGATTATGTGTTGATGTTTTTGCCTATTGAGCCTGCCTTTATACTGGCCATAGAGGAAGATCCTGAATTAGTCAGTTACGCGCTAAGCTTGAATATTATGCTGGTAAGCCCAACCAATTTACTGGTTGCACTGCGTACCATCAATAATATTTGGCAATACGAATATCAAAATCAAAACGCACAAAAAATTGCCGAACACGGTGCCAAACTGTATGACAAATTCAGTAACTTTATTACCGACATGGAAAAAGTAGGTAAGTCAATGGATGTGACTCAACGTCACTTCGATGGTGCAATGAACAAGTTATCAGTAGGGCGAGGCAACATTATTCGTCAAATTGAACAGTTTCGAGAATTGGGTGTACAGCCTTCAAAGAAACTGCCTGACAACTTACTGAATGACGAGCTAGATTAGTTTTATATCGCTAATCATTATCACAGATCCCGCTGTATACTCAGCGGGAATATTCACTCTCGCTTTTCTCATTTAGCGTTATTCAAGAAAATAATTATTGACTAAGCTTGATTAATAATTAAACTACCTATCAGAAGGTAGAGTTAATAAGTGAGAATTAAATGAGCACAAACATTATTACATCAAAACTTCATTTCATTAGAAATGACTCAATAGCGACTCCGGTAGTTAACTATTCGGGCCACGACGAATCTCAAGGCTATAGTGATGACTATGTTTTTCAAGAAACTGACATTCACGACGGTCGCCAGTTATATGCAACAACACCAGCATCACTAGACAAAGAAGCATTTAAATTGACAAGCTTCAACCCAGAAGAGATCGATTACAGCAATGCCGAAGAGGTAAAACACGTTTATTACCCCAGTGTTGAAGCCTTGGTAAAACAGCAAACGGGCGCCAGCCATGTATTTGTGTTCGACCATAC
>CAYUZL010000144.1:0-2512 GCA_964449725.1 uncultured Alteromonas sp.
CTATTGGATTACTAATTCAATTAAGCTGTATTTATCAATAATTAAAAGCCCGCGAATGCGGGCTTTTTTTTGGGCTGTAATTTTGGAAAATAAAGCTTAAGTTAAAGAACCTTAATGGTGACTAACGCTGACAACATGTCAGTTAAAGATAGAAAAATGAGAAAAAATTGAGTGAAAAATCTGCTTTTTTCGATCTTTACGGATAATTAATGTTGTTACGGATGACTAATTTAGGTATTTTAAGAAGGTAACTTTATGTTACTTGGGGATGTTGGATGAACAGGAAATAAGAAAGTAGTCTATTTTCGAATCGTCACCACTATCAAAAAACAAACTAGACATAGTCTTTCTATGCCTAGCTGAACCTGTCGTATGCCAATGATTATGAGGGTAATCATTGTGCTATTCGTACAGTAAATGTTTTATACAAATTATTCGTATGAAGCAGCGGTTAAGGTTTTATAAACCATAATACCGCAAGACAATTGAAGAAATAATTAGTTAGCGCTTTGGGGGGGCTAAACTAAATGACAAACTTTACCAAGACGGGAAAGGGTGATCTGCCGACTTCGATGGAACCATCCGAAGTTAGTAAGGCGGTTAAAAAATCGTATAAACGGTACGCGAACGGCTTTCAGCGCCCAAGCGTATTGTTGAGCTTAGAACCTCGAATGATGTTCGATGGGGCGGCACCTGCGGTTGTTGACGATATTATAGAGTCAACAACGAATAGCAGTGAATCACTGTCGAACCCGAACCCGAATACGGAATCACCCACTAGTGAGCTAAGTGAAAACACTGACGCGGACCAACAAGCCTCCCAAGCTGAAGAGAATATTGCAGAATCACAAGTACTCTTCAATCAGCTAACCAATAATGACGATCTAAGTACAGCGACCGACCCCGCGGCTGATCTAGAAAGTACTGAAGACGATTACTACAACGAAGAAACTCTTGAAAGCACACTCGATGACTTATCGGTTAATACTGATAACAACATTGAAGGAACATATGACGACCTAACGTCTTCCGCTATCCCAGCCTTACTGCTAAATGAACAAGATTCGAGCGAACAAATAGCTCAATATATTGAAGAAGCAGACGTCACCGAAACCATTGACTACACTGAAAAAGGAGAAATAGAACGTGTTGTGTTCTTTGATACAACCGTAAATGGTTATGAAGATTTACTCGAAGGGCTAATTAATGATTTACAAAACCTGAATGTAGAGTCATTAGAATCGGGTGAAATAAATGAAGTAGACCTAGAGTCAGCCTTAGTTACTGCGGCGGAAAATGACAATACACTGTATGTGAACGGTGTGGCAATTCACTTACTCCAAGGTGAAGAAGGTCAGATAGAACAAATAACCGAAACACTGGCAAGTTACTCAGACTTATCAGCAATTGATATTGTATCGCACGGTTCAGTTGGTGAAGTTCAATTAGGAAGCCAGCGTTTAAATAATCAAACATTAGACACTTACAGTGATTTAGTCGAGCAATGGGGCAATTCACTACTCGAGAACGGAGACATATTACTTTATGGTTGTAATGTTGCAGGCCACGGCCAAGAATTCTTAGATAATATTGCTGAGCTGACAAACGCTGACATAGCAGGCTCAGATGATTTAACCGGAAATGTAGAATTCGGTGGAGATTTTGAATTAGAAGCTGAGGTTGGCATCATTGAAGCAGATGAACTGCTAACCGCAGTGAATGCAGCCGCATTTACTGGTACCTTACTCGACACAGATGGCGATGGCATTGATGATAGCGTAGACATTGATGATGATAACGACGGCATTATCGACGCACAAGAAGTTGGCTTAGTTCCTGTTGTTGGTACGATTGGTCAACCTGATGCTTTTGCGCCAGATACCGTTGGTTTTTTTCAAAATTTAGGTGATAACACAACAGGAACAACGACTCTTAACTTCTTCAACCCATTAACGAGCGGTTTTGAGGTTATTGCAGAAATTGATTTCCTTGCAAACGGCACTTCATTTAACCCAGAAGACGGTTTTATTTATGCGTTTGTATCAAATAATTCAAGCGGAACAGCTTTAGACCCGCTGACAGGCAATACAGTAACGGTTACTGATAATGATTTGGTCTTCTTTGATCGAGACGGCGAAGTGTTTTTTGCAGGTACACCAGTAGATCTGACTGGTACGGCTGTTGATGTTGGAGGCTCGGGTGCATCTGATGTGTATTTCAATACAAATGATGCAAATGATCCATTAAATGGTTTTTTAGTTGTTCGAAATGGTCTTGGTGCATCTAACGCAGGTGCTTTGGTACATATTATTGACCCTAGTGATGGAACAGTCGTTAACCAATTTAACTTAAATCCACCTTTTGTCGGCACGGATATTGTTAATGCTAACGGTACATTCTATGCATTAAATATATTGGATGCCGCAGGCACTGCGGCATTCTTTGAATTTGACATTAGCTCATTGAGTAGCAATGCAAACTTTGGTGATGGAAGTAATTTAGGCGATATAAC
>CAYUZL010000145.1:0-3335 GCA_964449725.1 uncultured Alteromonas sp.
AAATGAAGCACAAACCGCTGAAAAATTGTACCGCAAAGATAAACACGCCCTAGCACAATAAGGCTGTCGCATTGAAAAAGGTAAGGCCATAGTTTGTTTTGCCTTCGGTGGGTTGCCAATCATTTCATCATAAGGCGTGTCGTGTACCATCACGGCCTTATCAATTGAAACGGGTTCAAATGCTTCTCGTATATGCTCAGCACTGACAAAACGCTTCGGCCTGTTATTGTTTCCATACACCATCCCTGATTGCTGACCAAGCGTAACTGACACTAAATACACATTCATTTCAAATGAATGAACTTCAAGTAAATCAATGCTAATTGTATGATTTATTAACTCGGAGAAAAAAAATTTCACAATATTAATCCGTTGTTCAGGTCTAGTTAAGTACGCTATTAAAATAAATCGGTTCATTCTGGGAACGGATTGGTCATATTGATTTCAAAACATACGAACCAATATTAGGTAAGATGAGTAAAACAATGGAAAAGGCAAACACTATGCAAGAACATAAAACACCTCACTCTATAAAGCCTCATATAATCATTATTGCTGTGATTATAATTGTTTTACTAGCAATTTTGTTATGGCCATCAAGTGATACGCCGTCATCAAACGAACATAAAACACCGCAACAAGACGCCCCAGAGTCCGCAGAAGTCGTTGTTTCTCCCGCTGATGAGATTTTTCCCGAAACACAAGAAGTCCCCCTAATCGAGCCAGATATTTTTGAGTCCATTCCCAGTCCCGAAGCTGTTGAACTGGATGTAGGACAACCTGATGAACCTCAACCAGAGCCCGAATACGTAGAACCTGAACCTATCCCTGTTGATATCAGCGATGCCGCAATTGAAAGTGCTCTGGTGACTATCGCGAACAATAACACACTTGTTGATTTACTTGTTGATGACGCACTATTGGAGCGTTTTGTGGTAACTATCGCGAATTTATCCAACGGTGAAATAGCACCAAATCAGCGCCTTTTAAATCCGCCCGAAAAGGCATTTAGAGTGTATCAACAGGCGAACCGGTACTGGGTCGACCCAGCCAGCTACAAACGCTACACACCTTATGTGAATGCCATGGAATCACTTGAAAGTGAACGCTTGCTAACATTGTTTGAACGTTACGAAGGTGACATGATGAACACGTTTGAACAAATTGCCGCAAGTAATCAAACCTTCAATTCAGTGTTTATTGACGCCATCGACACCCTACTCGATACTCCCGAAGTACCTGTTCCTGTAGAAGTGTTTACCGATTCAGTAACATACAAATACAAAGACGAACGGCTAGAGAATTTAAATGCTCCGCAAAAGCAGCTGCTGCGCACAGGGCCAGATAATATGCGTCGTATAAAAGCTAAATTAAGGGAAGTTAAGAGCCTCCTAGAAGCGAGAGTGCAATAACTAACTGATTTAATCAACGACTTATCGCAGAACAGGGCCGAGTTGTTTTGCCATGCATGGAAGATTCACTTAAAGTGGATCTTCCATTGTTTTACTTAGGTGACAGATTTGAACAAATTACTTGGCTGTGTTGCTACTGCGCTGCTGATGTCTAATTCAGCTTATTCAGATACTCTCATTCATGCAGGGTCATTATTTACTGCTGAATCAGATAGAACCCTCTCAAAACAAACCGTAGTGATTCAAGACAATAAAATTGTTGAAGTAAAATCTGGCTATGCAAAACCTCGCGCTGACGATACGGTTATCGACCTAAAAAATTACACAGTCTTACCTGGTTTAATGGACATGCACGTGCACCTTTCGGGTCAACATGAAGGCCCTAGCACTTACATAAAGCGATTTACTGACAACGAAGCTGACTTAGCCCTTAGTGCGGCCAACTATGCCGAAATCACTTTAGCATCAGGCTTCACTAGCGTAAGAAACTTAGGCGACAGTAAAAACGAAACCATTGCATTAAGAAATGCGATTTCAAAAGGCATAGCTCAAGGGCCTCGAATTTTTAGCGCAGGGAAATCCATTGCGACAACGGGTGGCCACGCCGATCCTACCAATGGTATGAGCAACGATTTACAAGGTGATCCCGGTTCAAAAGACGGTGTGGTAAATGGCATTGCTGAAGCGAGAAAAGCAGTAAGGCAGCGCTATAAAGAAGGTGCTGATGTCATTAAAATCACGGCAACTGGCGGTGTATTAAGCGTTGCCAAAAATGGTCAAAATCCACAATTTATGAGCGATGAACTAGACGCCATTGTGGCTACAGCAAAAGACTACGGTATGATAGTCGCCGTTCACGCTCATGGTGAAGAAGGTATGCGACGCTCAATAAAGGCCGGCGTAGATTCGATTGAGCATGGCACCTACATGAACGAAGAAATTATGGCATTAATGAAAGAAAACGGTACCTACTACGTACCTACTATATTAGCGGGTGATTTTGTTGCGAAAAAAGCAAAAATAGACGGTTTTTTTCCAGAGATAGTCAGGCCTAAAGCCGCCACTATTGGCCCATTAATACAAGATACTTTTGCTCGTGCTTACAAAGCAGGGGTGAACATTGCGTTTGGCACTGACAGCGGTGTGTCGGCTCATGGCGATAACGCTCAAGAATTCTCACTAATGGTAGAAGCAGGTATGCCCGAAGCTGAAGCCATAATCAGTGCCACTCGTAGTGCATCAGAATTACTTAACGTTGATGATACCTTAGGTACCATCAGCAAAGGAAAGTTTGCCGATATCATTGCAGTTAAAGGCAACCCCTTAGACGATATTAGTTTACTAGAAACAGTGGCTTTCGTTATGAAAGACGGCGACATTGTTGTTTACCCATATGCTAACTAACATAAAATAGGAAACACCCGATGAAAAAACTCGCGTTATCACTTACCGCACTAGCCCTACTTGGCGCAGGAACTTCATTTGCTCATGACGGTGAAGATCACTCAATTGAAGCCAAAGTAAGAGAAGCGATGGAGTCTGAAACAAGAACCGAAGCAGAGGTTAAACGAGATAGAAACCGCAGACCTGTGCAAACATTGCAGTTCTTTGGTTTAGAAAGCGACATGAAAGTCGCTGAACTTATTCCAGGTGGTGGTTGGTACACTAAGCTTATATATCCAGCAGTTGCTGATCATGGCGAGTACTATGCGGCCATTGGTACTGGTCGATTAAAAAGTTCTTTAGGAAAAGATCCTGCATTTTCCAAAATGACAATAGTCGCTGAAGATGCAAAATTCAATCGTGAAGAAGGCGCTCGCTTACTTTCTTTAGAAATTAGTTCTTTGGAAGTAAAAGACCTAGACATGGTATTAACCTTCAGAAACTACCACAACTTTGATGAAGCCGGTCGTCGTGCTATGA
>CAYUZL010000146.1:0-7885 GCA_964449725.1 uncultured Alteromonas sp.
GATTAACGAAGGCGCACCCCTTGGTTATATGGACTTAGGCGGTGGTTTGGCAGTGGATTATACTGGGGCGAGTACAAATGAAACCCACAGTAAAAATTACAGTTTAGATGAATATTGTGTCGATATTGTTGAGACATTATCGGAAGCACTCAGCGCTCATGATATTAGCCACCCAACTATCATTACTGAATCAGGTAGAGCCACTGTGGCTTATTCTTCAGTGTTGTTGTTTAACGTGCTGGACGTAAGTCATTTTAAAGCAAAGAATTTGCCCGATTCTTTACCTGAAGAATGTAGCGAATTTACCGAAAATATTTGGGATAGCTTACAGCGCCTTTCACCCAGTAATATTCAAGAAATGTGTAATGACGCGGTGCACTACCGTGAAGAGTTACGCAGAATGTTCCGCCAAGGGCTAGTGGGTTTACGAGAAATGAGTTTAAACGAGAGTATTTATCTCGAAATTCTACAAAGGGCTAAAGTGCTATTGCCTACGTTGCGCCGTATTCCTCCTGAGCTACAGAATTTAGACGAGTCATTGGCCGATATCTATTACGGTAATTTTAGCTTATTTCAGTCTCTTCCAGATGCATGGGCTATTGATCAAATTTTTCCAGTAATGCCTGTTCATCGATTGAATGAAGAGCCCAAAAATCAAGCGGTTATTGCTGACATAACCTGTGATTCCGATGGCAAAATCGATTTGTTCACCAGTGGTGACGGCGAATCTAGGATGATCCCATTACACGATGTAAACGAAGGTGAAGAATACTATTTAGGAGTATTCTTAGTTGGTGCTTACCAAGAAACCCTCGGCGATTTGCATAATTTATTTGGCGATACCAATGTTGTAAGTGTGCGGATTGATGAACAAGGTAAATTAGAATACGTTGAAGAAATTGAAGGTGATTCTATTGGCGATGTATTGAGTTACGTGGAATACAACCCGAAAGAAATGTTTGAGCTATTTCGGATACAAGCAGAAGCGGCAGTAAAAGCGGGTACAATTTCAGTAGGTCAGCGAAGAGCTATGCTAAACACATTTAGAACCAGTTTAGCGGGCTACACTTATTTTGAACGCGAAGAATAACGCGTAGTTTTTATAAATTTAAAAGTTGAGACGACAAATGGCAAAAGTATTAATTATAGGTGCAGGTGGCGTTGGCGGTGTTGTTGCACATAAATGTGCGCAGGTCGCGGAAGTGTTCGACGATATCGTACTAGCAAGCCGTACTGAATCTAAGTGTAAAAAAATTGCAGAGCAAATAAAAAATAAAACGGGCGTTAGTATTGAAACTGCTCAAGTTGACGCTGATAACGTGCCTGAACTTGTTGCGTTAATGAAATCTGTTGAGCCTAAATTAGTGATTAACGTTGCGCTGCCGTATCAAGATTTAACCATCATGGACGCCTGCTTGGAAGCGGGTGTGCATTATATGGACACAGCCAATTATGAGCCACTAGATACAGCAAAGTTCGAATATCACTGGCAGTGGGCATACCAAGAAAAGTTTGAAAAAGCTGGGCTCATGGCGCTGTTAGGGTCAGGGTTTGATCCAGGCGCAACCAATGTGTTTACCGCGTATATTGCCAAACATTATTTCGATGAGATTCACTATTTAGACATTATTGACGTGAATGGAGGTGACCATGGTTACCCGTTTGCAACGAATTTCAATCCTGAAATTAATATCCGTGAAGTAACAGCAGAATGTCGACATTGGGAAAACGGCGAGTTTGTAGAAACGCCGGCTATGTCAGTAAAACAAACTTTCACCTGTCCTGAAGAGGTGGGTACGTATTCTATTTACCGTATGTACCACGAAGAACTTGAATCTTTAACAAAACATTTTCCGTCAATTAAAAAAGCTCAGTTTTGGATGAGCTTTGGTGATAGTTATCTGAAACATTTAGAAGTGTTGGGTAATGTGGGAATGACGGGGATTGATCCTGTCGAGTTTAATGGTCAACAAATTGTACCTATACAATTTTTAAAGCAATTGCTGCCAGACCCATCAACCCTTGGACCTCGCACAGTAGGCCGCACCTGCATTGGTTGCGTTGTGCGTGGCTTAAAAGAGGGGAAAGAGCGTACCGTATATGTATATAACACATGCGACCATCAAGCTTGTTATCAAGAAGTGGAGTCTCAAGCTATCTCTTATACCACAGGGGTACCTGCGATGATTGGTGCGAAAATGATGCTTGAGGGTAAGTGGATGAAACCCGGGGTATGGAATATGGAACAACTCAACCCCGACCCATTCATGGAAGATATGAATAAATACGGTTTGTCTTGGACCGTGATTGAAGAGCCCGGTTTTGATTTACTCTAACAGTTTTCAGCATTTTGATACATCGCGAGTGCCATCACCCTGTTATGTAGTGGATGAAGTTGTATTTGAAAACAACTTAAAAATACTCGCAGATGTACAGCAGCGCAGTGGTGCAAAGGTGCTTGCTGCGTTGAAAGCCTTTTCGATGTGGCATTTGGCACCTTTAGTTTCTAAATACCTAAGCGGTGTGTGCGCTAGTGGTATTAATGAAGCTCGATTGGGTAATGAATTCTACAGTGGAGAATTACACGTATTTTCTGCTGCGTATTCCAAGCGTGATATGGAATCTCTACTGCCCATTGCTGATCATTTAGTTTTAAACTCGATACCTCAATGGCAACGGTTCAAGGAACGACTGCTAAGCCATAAGCAAAAAAATACTGATTTTAGTGTTGGTTTAAGAATTAACCCTGAGCACTCAGAAGGGGATATTGAAATTTATGACCCTTGTGCGCCTTGCTCACGCTTAGGTATTCCTGTTTCTCAATTAGAGGGGCATGACCTTACTGGCATAGAGGGTTTGCACTTTCATACTCTATGTGAACAAGGAGTTGAACCTCTCGCTCGTACTTTGGCAGCAGTAGAAGAAAAATTTGCGGCCTATTTACCCCATATGAAATGGATTAATTTTGGTGGTGGTCACCACATTACTAAGCCAGATTATGATAGAGAAAAGCTCATTGAGTTGATAAAAAACTTTGCCAGCAAATACGACGTAAATGTCTACATTGAACCTGGTGAAGCATTGGCTATACACACAGGTGTGTTGGTGGCTGAAGTACTGGATATTGCCGAAAATCAAAAGCAATTAGCGATACTGGATACGTCAGCGACGTGCCATATGCCCGATACGTTAGAAATGCCTTATCGCGCTGAAATACATGGAGCTGGCGAAGAGAACGAAAAAGAGCATAGTTATCGTCTGGGAGGAATGACCTGTCTTGCCGGTGATATTATTGGCGACTATAGCTTTGACACGCCTTTAGGCGTTGGGCAGCGTTTGATGTTTGACGATATGGCTCACTATACCATGGTTAAAACCAGTACGTTTAATGGCATCGGGTTGCCTGCTATTGCTGTTTGGAATAGCAAAACTGATACGGTTAATGTGATCAAGCAATTTGGTTATCAAGATTTTAAAGAGCGATTAAGCTGATATGAACGACGAAATAGATATTCACGATCCTAAAAATTACCCTCACTTTCTTGGTTCTGAAATCGAACAGGGGGGAGATGACGCATTTTTCCACGTTATCCCTGTGCCTTATGAGCGTTCAGTGAGTTATGGTGTTGGTACTGCTTATGGGCCAGCAAAGTTACTGGATGCGTCATGGCAGTTAGAAATGTGGGATGGCAAAAGCCGACCTTGTGACTTGGGGATTAACACTTTACCTCCTGTAGATTGCCAGGGAGATGAAGCCACTGCAGTAGAGCGTATTGCAAAAGCAACTGCGTCGGTAGCCGCCAAAGGCGGGTTTCCTATTGCTCTAGGTGGTGAACATACGGTTACCGGTGGTGTGATAAAAGGCTTAATTGACGCAGGTATAACTGATTTTGGGGTTGTGCAAATAGATGCTCACGCCGATTTGCGTCATGCGTATGAAGATAATTTGCTTAGTCATGCTTCAGTAATGAAGCGAGTTGTAGAGAAGGGAATACCTTTGTTTCAGCTTGGAATTCGTGCTTTCTGTGAAGAAGAAATTGAAGCAAGAAAAGAATTCAATGTAAGGCATCTGGACGCAGAGGTTTTGGTGCCAAACAATATCAACGAGTTTACTTTGCCAGAGGATTTTCCAAAAAATGTCTTTTTTACCCTAGATATAGATGGAATGGACCCTTCTGTATTTCCTTCTACCGGCACGCCAGTTCCCGGCGGACTAGGTTGGTATCAAACCCTGTCGTTATTTGAAAGTGTGGCAAAACAGCGGAATATTATTGGATTCGACATTATGGAGTTTGCACCCATTCCCGGTTTTCACGCATACGAGTTTGCTGCATCTCAATTGACTTATAAAATGATGGGAATAGTGCAGCGTTATCGCTAGAACTGTAGGAATAGCCTATTAAAATAGGTATAAATGGTCAGCAGGCCCTAATCTATTTGAGATATAAACTCACTGGGCGTCATTTTAAATTCGGATTTGAATGTGCGGCTAAAATAGTTAAGAGACTGAAATCCAACTGAGTAGGCGACTTCACTAATAGAGGCGTCGCCGTTTTCTAATAATTGCTTTGCTGCTTTTAGTCTGCAGTCTCTTATTACTTGACTGGGCGGTTGATTAAACTGCTCTTTTACTTTTCTAAATAAGGTCGTTCTATCTAAAAATAGCGATTGCGCTAGCTTCTCAACGTTGAATTCAGGATCACTAAAATTAGCCTGTATGCACTCAATAATTTTGTCGGATTCTTCATTAACTTGACTTGTTTTTGGCTGCATTAGCATTGAATGTGATTTTAATACAGTGCGGGCATGTTCAGCCCTTAGTCTAAGCTGCGTATGTATTCTCAATTTTAATTCGTCTGGATCAAAGGGTTTAATTAAATAATCGGTTGCACCAGATAAAAGACCTTTAATTTTATCATTTGCCGTGGTACCTGCTGACAAGAGTAAAATTGGGATATGGGATGTCGATGGGTTTTGTTGTAAATTTTGGCAAAAATGAAGGCCATCGACAACAGGCATCATAACGTCGCTTACAATAAAATCAGGCATATGCTCGTGTACTGCTTTTATGCCTTTTTCTCCATCTTCAGCGGTGTGAATCAGGTAATGGGATGATAAGCATTGGGATATATACTCTCTCATGTCGGGATTGTCTTCTACCACTAATACCAGTGGTTTATCACTACCTTCAAAATGAAGTTGTGGGATTATGACGTCCTGTTCAGCAATATAGTTTTCTTGTGTTCCTGGGCTTGACTCAGCGTCAGTTTTTAACTCATCCGCACTATAGCGATCGTGACCCGTGGGGATAGTTAATTCAAATACACATCCCACATGAGAGTTGTTTTTTGCAGACAATGAGCATTTATTTAACTCTGCGAGCTCACAGGCTAATGATAAACCAATACCTGACCCAATATTATTGGGCGTTTGTGGGTTAGTCGATTGCCAAAAACGGTCGAATACGGATTTTAGTTCTTCGTCAGATAACCCTTTACCTTGATCGTTTACACTAAATGTATAGTGATCTGAATGTTGTTTAAACGATACTTCCACAGTGCTGTTTTTAGGTGAGAATTTTAAACTGTTGTGAAAGAGATTACTGGCAATTTTATTGAAATGATCTAAGTCAAACCAAACATTGTCTAGGAAGGCATGGTGATTAAACAATACCTCTATATTTGCCGCTGTACTCATTTCGCTGTAGCGTTCCAATAGTTTGTTTATTTGTTCAGTGGGGTTTATATGTACAGCGTGTATGGGTGTTGAGTCAGCGGCCAATTTTTCTATATCAAGTAATTGATTGATTAACTTTAGTAGTGTTTCGGTATTGGATAGAGCTACGGATAAGTGTTTTTCGTCTTCACTGTTCAACAACACACTTCGTTGCTTCAACAATTGCAATGGTCCTTGAATTAGGGTTAACGGTGTTCTTAGCTCGTGAGAGATATTCGCAAAAAACCTGTCTTTAAGTTGGCTAACCCGCTGTAATTCTTCAGATTGCGATTCGATGGTTTTTGTTCGTTTTTGAACTTCTTGTTTCAGTAATAGGCGGTTTGCTCTAAGGCGAGAGTACGTGTATCTATGGTAAAAATGGTTTGATAAAGAGACCATCAGAGCAATAAAGACTATGCATAATGCGAAAAACCAACCGGTTTTATACCACAGTTGTTGAAACTTAATGGTTAAGCTAACGGGCTCATGTTGAAGCAACCGCTCAGTATTAACTTTGACGTTCAGATCAATTTGGGTACTTGCAGGTTGAATGAAGTCGATAAAGGGTTCATCTCGCCATAAGCTCCAATTGCCATTATTTATTTTATAAGAATAAAGAGGAGAGGTTTTGTTAAAGTTGGTATGGGCAAACTCTACCTGTACTGAGCTAGAAGCGGGTAAGGTCGGAATATTGGTTTGTTTGAACACATTAGAAGCAATAATTTCGTTTGTAGTAAGCGATGTTACCTGAGCAACACTGACATGATCGACAATAGTCGGAACTTTCAATTGTTTTTTCACTTGGGCAAAACCATCTTCGTACCCTAACCAGTAGTGATCATGAAATAGAAACGCAGAACGAAAACCAACAAAAGGCACAATACTATCAAAACCCGGTAAATTCATTATTTCGCCGCTATCGTTCTGAAAAATGCGTACACTTTCATCGCCATTTGTTAGCCAATGTACGCCGTCTGCGGTGATGAATACATCTGAGGGCGATACGGTAAATTGCTTAGATATGGAAGCAAACCACTTCGGCGTAGCGCCTAAATTGTGGGTTTTATGGTCATAGGAAACTAAACGGTTATTTAGGCTTAAATACAGTTCGCCAAATATAACTAAAGGAATAAATTCACCTTCTATATTTTTTTCGATATCGTAATGCCATTCACCATTGTCTTTGTGTATTTTATATAAATTTCCGTGTCTATCTGATGTCCAAACAATACCTTTTTTATCTTGCACAAGTTTTGACGTTATTTGCGTGGATTGCAGTATCTGTAATGGAGCCTCCCAAGTGCTGGATTCAGCTTCTAATTCATTGGAATAAATACCATTTTCTGTCATCGCTATAATTGTGTTTGGAAAGGTGTTTGAGAATACAAAATCGCCACATCGAGTGGCTTTGATAACAGTATTTAAGTCGCCGGTTTCAGGGGTATATTGAACACAGGAACCAGAACCTCCGACCACAATACTGTTATTCAAGCTGGCACTGTCGGAAGCGCTATTGGTTACTGATGGGAGAATCTCTACAGAATGGTTACCATCAACTTTTGCGAATCCATTTATTGCCGATACATATAGAGTGTCATTGAGTGATGAAAACTGACGTATTTTGACTAAATTATAGTCTTGTTGAGAAAAAAGCGTGATTCTGTCAGGTGCTATCACCCTTGCTACGTTACCTTC
This sequence comes from uncultured Alteromonas sp., assembly GCA_964449725.1. Lineage (GTDB taxonomy): Bacteria > Pseudomonadota > Gammaproteobacteria > Enterobacterales > Alteromonadaceae > Alteromonas_F. The sequence continues at coordinate 7,411 of CAYUZL010000146.1, forward strand.
TTGTAAGACCCATAAACCTTGTTGATTATCTTCAAAGACATTTAATGTTACGTTGGTCTTTAAACCATTATCCACGGTAATGTGCGATACAAGGCTTCCGTTTTTATCAAAAATCAACACGCCGTTAAAAATACTGGCTATTGCAATATTTCCTGATACTAAAATAGTGGAGTTATAAAAACCGGATTCTAGAATACTTGACGGTGTAGTAGGAGAAAGCCAAGGTTTCATTGCACCATTTTCATATTCATAGATTCCACGCTTGTAAAACCCAATGAGCAATTTACCCGCAAATTCCTGCACGAAGCCCACTCGACCCGTAATAGGAGTGGATATATATTCATAGGTACTTTTATCTGTGATTTTTAACAATGACGCGTTGCCATCTGTCGCGTAAATAACGTCATTTACTTTCCATGCTCGCCTAAATGACGTTTTTGGATAAATGAACGTAGGGGGGCCTATTTCATGCCAT
>CAYUZL010000147.1:0-4415 GCA_964449725.1 uncultured Alteromonas sp.
GGTGGCGGCCCGATTGGTTGTGAATTAGCACAGAGCTTTTCACGTCTAGGCTCTGATGTGACTCAAGTTGAGATGGCGCCAGCGCTAATGGGAAGAGAAGATACTGAAGTCGCTGATTTTGCGAGACAAACACTAGAAGGCAGTGGTGTCAATGTATTGACTAATCACACGGCTTTACGCTGTGAAAACATTGATGGTCAAAAAGTGCTAATTGTTGAGTTTGAAGGCGAAGAAAAAACCTTACCTTATGATCAATTAGTGTGTGCGGTAGGCAGACAAGCGCGATTGACAGGGTTTGGACTTGAAAAGCTGGGTGTTGAAACGGGTAGAACCTTGACCACAAACCCATTTTTAGAAACTAACTTTCCTCACATTTTAGGGGCAGGTGACGTGGTAGGTCCGTATCAATTTACTCATGTAGCCGCCCATCATGCGTGGTATGCAGCAGTAAACACCTTGTTTGGAACCTTTAAAAAATTCAAAGTTGACTATCGAGTCATTCCTTGGGCGACATTCCTAGATCCTGAAATTGCTCGTGTTGGTTTAAATGAGCGAGATGCAAAAGAACAAGGAATTGAATATGAAGTATTCCGTTATGATATGGAAGAGCTAGATAGAGCAATCACAGAAGGTGCAACTTCTGGTTTTGTTAAAGTACTAGTGAGTCCAGGAAGTGATAAAATCCTAGGAGTAACTATTATTAGTGAAAACGCGGGTGAGCTTTTAGCAGAATTCGTTTTGGCGATGAAGCACGGCTTAGGGTTAAACAAAATCTTAGGAACAATTCACAGTTACCCTACGTGGGCTGAAAGTAATAAGTATGTTGCAGGCTTGTGGAAGCAAGCTAACAAGCCTGAGAAAATACTGTCTTTACTGGAAAAATATCACACTTTTAAACGAGGCTAAGCCTTTGAAGCAGCTAATCGCGCTGTTCGTATTGTTAATAAGTCATCTATCGGTCGCGAGTATTCACGACCCGTGGAATGACTTATTGCAGCGGCGCGTTTGGCTTAAATTAAGAACAAAAAGAGGCATTAGAGAGCAATAAAATGCGAGTGCGATATTTACCTCATGATTGGTCGTTAAATGGCATTGAATAGTTATTTCAAAGGCGTTTTAGCTGTTGCTTTGAGCCTATTTTCGTTAGTTACTTTTGCCCAAACAGATCCTGAGACCGTTTATTTCCACGCATGGGGTGGGAGTCCTCAAATAAACCAATATATAGATTGGGTAGGGGAAGAGGTTAAGCGTACCCATGGGATTAGGTTAAAACATGTAAAACTGAGTAACACGAGTGATGCTGTTACCCTAGTCTTAACCCAAAAAGCGTCAAATAAAACCACAGGAACTGTGGATCTTATATGGCTAAACGGTGAAAATTTCGCCTCTATGGCTGAGCATGATTTGCTTTTAAAAAGCTGGGCAGAAGATTTACCTAATTTCAGACTTACTAATGCGCTAGATAACGGTGATATTACCTATGATTTTGGGGTCTCTACCTTAGGCAGAGAAAGCCCTTGGGGAAGGGCATCCCTAGTATTTTATTACAACAGCGAACATCTCGCCGTTCCTCCAAGTGATATCAACAGCCTTTTAGCTTGGGCTAATATGGTCCCTTATCGATTTACCTATCCTCATGTGGATGATTTTATCGGGATAAGTTTTGTTAAATATGCACTTTTGGCGCTAAATCAAAACTCAAACTCTGAGTCTGACACAGAGCTTTTATTTAAACCCTACGATGAAGAAGCGTTTAATCGAGTTACAAAGCCACTATGGCAGTATTTAGACAAGCTGCACCCAGTTATGTGGCGTAACGGGCAATTTTTCGTAAAAGACAGTGGTTGGTTAAAACGTCTATTTGATGATGAAGAAATATTACTGTCTTATACGTTTTCAGCGGGAGAAATACCCTCAGCAGTGGAGCGTTTTGAGTTACCAAAAGCCACACGTAGTTATTTTATGGAGGATGGTAGCTTAAGTAATGTGCATTTTGTAACCATTCCATTTAATGCACCTAATGCTGAAGGCGCGAAAATCGTTGCTAATTTCTTGTTATCTCCCGTTGCTCAGGCGAAGAAAAGTCAACCGTCGGTATGGGGGGACGCCACAGTACTTGATTTAACGGTATTGAATAAGAAACAACAGTCTTTGTTTCTTTCTGATAGCCGACATCCAAGCTCTGCTAGTCATAACAAAAATACAAAGAAGCTAAAAGAGCTTCATCCAACATGGGTTGTGCCACTTAAACAAGCATGGAAAGCGCGTTATGACAATCAATAAGTGGCCTGCTGTATTGTTGTGTAGCTTTATTATTCTGCCTGTAATGGGGGGAAGTTTAGCCGTAATTCTTCCTGCTTTTGGTTATTTGCCTGCGTTAGAACAAACACAATTTACCTTTTCTATTTTTAATCAGGTATTTTCATCCAAAGGGTTTTACTCTAGTGCACGACTAACAATAATGTCATCGGTTTTCTCGACCTTAATCGCTGTCATAACTTCCCTTGTGTTTGCTGCTTATTATTATGAGAAGCGCAAACTAGCGTCGTTGAGTACTAGTTTGAGACCTCTTTTGGTACTACCTCATGCTGCGGCCGCTATCGCTATTGGCTTTGTGTTAGCGCCAAGCGGGATACTTATACGAATGTTATCGCCCGATGTTACTGGGTTTGTACTTCCACCTAGCTGGGCTATACCCAATGATGGTTTTGGGTTAGTCATGACACTATCATTAGCGCTAAAAGAGATTCCGTTTATTATGCTGCTGATGGTGTCAGTGATTTATCAGGCGCAAAGAACAAGCTTGTTTAATCAATATGTAAGTGCAGCGCAGTCCTTCGGTTATTCCGCTTTTTCGTCTTTTATATTGATCCTTTGGCCACAAATTTATTTGTTAATAAGACTGCCAATTTTCGCTGTATTAGTTTATACCAGTGCAAGCATTGAAATACCGCTAATACTAGGACCGAGCTCTCCATCGACAATTGCAGTCACCTTATTAACCTCGTTAAACGATGTGGATTTGCAGCAAAGGTTGACGGCTTCCGCACTGGCGGTTGTACAAATACTGGTGTCGGTTATATCGATATTTATTTGGATAGTCATTGAAAAGTTAGGCGAAAAATTACGTTTGATGTTAGCTAACCCTAATCGTGCCAAAACTATTTTTGTTCCGATTAAGCACATAGTTAGGCCGCTGTTTTTTATTATCGTTGGGTTTATGCTTATAGCTTTTGTCGGTATTTGTTTATTAAGTATTACAGGGCACTGGCCATTTAAATCCGTGTTGCCATTAAATTTTACTCTTCAAAACTGGATGTCCGCTATTCGTTCTATTCAAACCCCATTAGTCAATGGGCTTTGGATTGGGTTAACTGTCGCTTTGGTTTGTTTGGGGTTATGCGTAACCGTACTTGAAACTACATCAAGCTCAATGAAATTAAGGGCTATGATTACAAAATTGATCTATGTTCCGCTTTTAATCCCCATGGTTGTTTTTATGTTTGGGGCATCATTTATTGTTACCTTATATTTTGAGTTTTCGCCTATTTTTAGTGTTTTATTACTGCATTTTGTGGTTGTTGCTCCTTATGTATGGATAACACTTGTTCAGCAATATGAAGATTTAGACCCTCGATTAATATCCGTTGCTAAAACCCTTGGTGCGAGCCAGATGAAGGTTTTCGTCGAAGTAAAATTGCCTTTACTAAAACAAACTTTTGCCGTCGCGTTTGCGTTAGGGGCAAGTATTAGTTTTAGCCAGTATCTGCCTACGTTATTAGGAGGAAGTGGCAATATCGATACGATCACCACTGAGGCGGTGGCTTTAGCCAGTGGAGGAAGCCGACGTTTGATATCTGTGTATTCGTTAATTCAAATTATTATGCCCATGGTGGTTTTTTCAATCGCTAATTTAATCAGTGGCCGTGGCTTATTGCGGGGAGGTAACACGCTTGCTTGAATTGCAAAATGTAAAAATCTATCACAATGGAAAGGCTATTTTATCTGTAAATGAACAGGTTGAACCCGGTCAATTCCTAACTATTATGGGGCGCTCAGGCTCAGGTAAATCTACTTTGTTAAATTGGATCGCTGGGCAGCTATCATCAGACTTTAACGCTAAAGGCTCGATTATACTAAATGGAAAACGGCTCGATAACGTGGCTACAGAGCGTCGTCAAATTGGTTTGATGTACCAAGATGCATTGCTGTTCCCGCATATGACAGTAGAGCAAAATATTGCGTTTGGTATGAAGCAGCAGAAGAACAAGAATCAAATAATACACGACTATTTGCAAAGTGTTGATTTACAGGGGCTGGGTAAACGTATGCCTGACTCTCTTTCTGGAGGCCAGCAAAGTCGGGTTTCGCTACTTCGATTGATGGCCAGTGAGCCAAAGGCCATACTTTTGGAT
>CAYUZL010000148.1:0-3379 GCA_964449725.1 uncultured Alteromonas sp.
CTTGTGTATAGGCCCAATTCCGTCAAATGAAAAACACTTTGTAGCGATACGCGCTCAGTATGTAAAAGAGATGTTGTTGCCTATTGCGGGGCGTTCTGATTCGGTTCAGCAGATTGCAGAAGTGGAACAAAGTAATATTGATATGTTGTTGGATAGGCGATTTAAACGTCTTGTGTTTTGGGTCGAACACGATGCTTACGATCAATTAATGTTGTTGCGCTGCTTGACCCTGTTAGCGGGGAAAAAAAACAAAATTATTGAAATTGTTGAACTAAATAGTTTTCCTGGTAGCCAGCGATTCATCGGGCTAGGGCAATTGCCAGAGGAAGCTTTTAGGCTATGCTGGCAACAGCGTAAACGGATTAGTGGAAAACTCGAAACGCAAGCCTTACGGTGCTGGAAAGCACTAGTATCGAGTAACCCAAATACGTTGGTTGAGGTGATTGAGGAAGATGCCCTCGAGTGCTTGCCAAATATGAAAAACGTACTTAGACGTATGTTACAAGAGTTACCTCACTGTGATACTGGGCTCTCTTTAACTCAGCATCTTGCTCTCAAGGTTCTTCAAAATAAAAAAGATAAGCTGACAGTTAAAGAATGGTACGTTGAATATCAAAAACAGGAACCTCTTCCATTTTTAGGCGATATGATGTTTTTCGCCTTACTTTTACCTTTAGCGCATTTAGATAAGCCTTTAATCAGCTGCGAGTCTTTCCATAAACCTTGGCTAGAACAAACCTTTTTGTTGACTGATATGGGGCGTTTGATTCTTGCAAAAAGGGCACGGATAGAACAAGAATATTGGGTGGGAAGCATACAGATTAGGTCGAATAGTACCTGGTCTTGGGACCATAGTGATTTTGGCAGTTTAGCGTATTTTCCTTAACGGTATGGTGAAGTATGAATCAGGCCTCTTGAGGTAACGTTGTTTGTCATCTACGCTTAAAATATCAGCAGGATTCGTTGCAATTATGGCAGAGGAGTAAAATTATCGTTGAAGTGTCTTCCAAACTCGCTAAACGCAGTAAAAGAGATGCGCTGAATCTACTTTATGGGAATAATTCAGGTAGTATTATTGTAACTTTGTGTATTTGTGTCGCACTGGTTTTTGGTTTCCCCAATAATACACAACAGCCGATGAAACTTTATTGGTTTGTGTTTATGTGCATGTTATTAATGTGGCGCTTCATAGAAGGCTATCATTGGAAGACAAAATTACATGGGCGTAAATACAATGCGACGAAACCACAATTGCGCTTTTCAATCGCGCGCTATCTGACAGCACTGGCGTTAAGTGGTTACTCAGTTATATTTTTTAACTCTATGGATATTATTGAATTGGCAACGACAATTGTCGTTATGTCTTCTATGGCTGGAGGGGCTGCGACGATATTATCAGCGAATAAATGGCTGGCACAGAGCTACTCTGTTATTTTGTTAGTCCCTATTTCAATAAAGTGTTTGTTTTCTGGAGAAAGTCATCTCGTTATTTTTGGCCTGTTAGGGCTTGTTTTTACTGTCATAATGTATTTATCGGCAAGGCGAACTTTTAATTTCACCTATGAATCTATTTTAATAAAAAATCGACACAGTGATTTATTAAAAGAAATGGAGGATAAAAACAAACAAATTTCGGAAGCAAATAGCAACTTGGAAGATAAAATAAAACAGCGAACCGAAGAAATTTTTGAACTCTCTCATATCGACCCCCTCACTAAGTTATTTAATCGCACTGCCTTTTCTGACAATTTAAAACTATTAATCGATTCTTGTGCGCTAAACAATTCAACACTGGCAGTCTTGTTTGTTGATTTAGATGGCTTTAAAAGTATTAATGATTCTCACGGCCACGCTATCGGTGACAAAGTCCTAATTGAAACGGCAAAAAGATTGAACTCTCGTGCAGCTATACCTAAAAGTGTCTGCCGTTGGGGAGGTGACGAATTTTTAATTGCGCTAAAGGATACTGATGAAAATCACGCATACAATTATGGTAGAGCGTTAATTAAGCGCTTGTCTCAACCAATAGAAGTTGATCACCACTCGCTTAAGTTGGGAGCAACGGTGGGTATTGCGATGTATCCTGAACATGGAGTGAATGACGTTCAACTTACCGCGTTAGCTGACACGGCTATGTATGTGCAAAAGCAATCCGCAAAATCAGACGTATGCTTGTTTACTGAAGAGATGAGGGAAACTTTGTATAGGGATATTATGCTCAAGGAAGGGTTAACTCAAGCGCTTGAAAAAGGTGAGTTTTACGTTACTTTTCAGCCCGTTATACACTGTCAATCTAGAAAGGTGGATTTTTGTGAAGCGTTGTTACGTTGGCGCCTAGGAAATGAGCTGATCTCTCCTGAAGAGTTTATACCCGCTGCAGAACAACACGGATTTATTCAGTCTATTGGTTCGTGGGTGCTGCATAAGGCCTGCCTACAAGCTGCTGATTGGCCGTTTGATAACACCGTGGACTTGTCTGTTAATGTATCGATAGCACAGTTAATGCATGGCGATTTAATTCCTGTTGTGAAAAGCGCATTAAAAAAGTCAAACTTCCCTGCGGAAAACTTACATATCGAAATTACTGAATCCATTTTTACTCACAATATTGATTACGTTTTAAATCAAATGAGGGCTCTACAAAGCCTAGGTATTAAAGTTTCTCTTGATGATTTCGGTACGGGGTTTTCGTCTTTGGCATTGCTGCAATCGTTATCAGCTGATGTAGTAAAAATAGATAGAAGTTTTGTATCGAGTATCGACAATGGAGGAAAAGCCATTATTCAAGCCACGCAGTATATGGCGAAAGAACTAGGCTATAGCGTGGTGGCTGAAGGCGTAGAAAGCAAGACCCAAGCCGACGTTTTGTCAGCAATGGGAGTAGAGAGCTTACAAGGCTTTTATTTCAGTAAACCAATGAGGCTTGAAGAATTAGAACAATGGCATGATGCCTATAAAAAACTAATGAATACCTAGCGGTTAAAACTGAAGGTATTCGAGTAATTCTCTTTTCCCTTGTGCGATGTATCGGCTAATTTTTTGTAGTGTTGTGGTCCGGTATGAGCCTGATTGCAGCAAATTATCAATATTTTTAAAATACTCTGGCGAATTCATCTCTTGTATTTTTACTGACAGCTCTGATATGCCAATATCATCGAATATTCCTGCAGACTTATGCTCGTAATAGACTGCAATGGCTGGTATACCAAAAGTCATAGCAATAATCGTACTGTGTAATCGTGTTCCTATCATTAGCTCACACATGGATGCTAGTTCACCAAACTCGATATCATTTAATTCGTCTAACACGGTAATAAAATTAGGATCAAAGTTAAGCTCTTTATGAATATTATGGATAACAATACGATCGTCTTTATGG
>CAYUZL010000149.1:0-4682 GCA_964449725.1 uncultured Alteromonas sp.
TCTTCAGAATGAGGAAGCTTGTTTTTCGTTACTAGTTTCGCAATACGCTCTATCTCATCACCCATGCGTTCAATATCTGCCGTGGTTTTAGATACGGTCATGACCAAACGCAAATCAGACGCGGTAGGATGACGCTTAGCAATGATGCGCATGCATTCTTCGTCGATTTGAATTTCCATTGAGTTGATTTTTATATCATTCAAAATGACTTGTTCTGCTAAACCAGCATGGTTATGACGGATGGCATATAACGTATCAACCATTTGTTTTTCTAGTTCCCCTCCCATGGTCATCACCGAATGCCTGAGGTTTTCTAGTTCAATATTAAATTTCGCAGATATATGGGTGTTAAATGCAATACTTTTCATTTCAGCGCCTCTCGATTAACCATAACGGCCTGTAATGTAATCTTCTGTTTTTTTCTTTTGAGGCATAGTAAACAACGTGTCGCTGTCACTGAATTCCACAACTTCACCTTGATGCATAAATGCCGTGTAGTCAGATACTCTAGACGCCTGTTGCATGTTATGAGTAACAATAATTACGGTGCAACGTTTTTTCAATTCCACCATAAGCTCTTCAATAATTAAGGTGGTAAGAGGATCAAGTGCCGATGTGGGTTCATCGAGTAATAATATTTCAGGCTCCAAAGCAAGGGCTCTCGCTATAACAAGGCGCTGCTGTTGACCACCAGATAAAATAGACGCGGGTTCAAACAAACGATCTTTCACTTCTTCCCACAAGGCTGCGTCGACTAATGCTCGCTCTACTGCATCATCCATTTTTCGTCGCTCTTTTAAGCCTTGCAGGCGCAAACCATAAGACACGTTGTCATAAATATTCATAGGAAAAGGGTTTGGTTTTTGAAACACCATGCCGACATTAGCCCGAAGACGGGATACGTTTTCTTTCTTACTATTAATGTTGCGTTTATTGATAAACACTTCGCCACTTACTTTACAGTTAGTGGCAAGTTCATTCATTCGATTAAAGCACCCCAACAAAGTTGACTTACCGCATCCACTTTGACCTATGAAAGCGGTTATTTGGTGTTTTGGTATACGTAAATTAATATCTCTTAGCACAGATTTTTCGCCAAAAAAAAGGTTGAGATTATTTACCTTAATAGCAGTTTGTTCGTCACTAAGCTGGTAGACATCGGGTTTATCGTAGTTAAACAGTTTAAGCATAAATGTTATATCGCCAATATTATTGGTAACGTTCTCGAAGTCGTGCACGTAGGGTGACAGCAACGATATTTAAAAACAATACAACCAACAACAATAAGCTGCATGTTGCAAACATCATAGACGCTCCTTGTGGATTCATTTGAGTCGAAAATGCGCCATCGTAGATGAACACACCTAGGTGCATAAATTGTCTGTCTAAGTGAACGAAAGGAAACTCACTGTCCACCGGCAATTGGGGCGCAAATCTCACTGCCCCAAGTAACATCAGTGGCGCAACTTCTCCGGCAGCACGAGCAATGGCTAAAATAATGCCGGTAATGATACTCGGGCTTGCTATGGGTAAAACCGTATACCAAATGGTTTCACTCTTCGTTGCGCCTAACGCATAACTGCCTTTGCGTAACCCTTGTGGAACTCGATTCAACCCTTCATCTGTGGCTACGATAACTACAGGTAAAGTCAACAATGCCATAGTGACTGATGCCCAAAAAATACTGGGCGCTCCCATAGTGGGTGCGGGTAGAGCATCAGAAAAAAACAAAGCATCAATGTTGCCACCTACCACATACACAAGAAACCCAAGACCAAACACGCCATAAACAATTGCGGGTACCGCAGCCATATTGCTAATACACACGCGCATGGCTGCAATAAGTACATTATTAGGGGCGTATTCGTGAATATACACTGCAGAAAGCACCCCAAAAGGCGCTACGATTAATGTCATCAATAACACCATAACAACCGTTCCAAACAGCGCGGGGAAAATCCCTCCTGCGGTATTGGACTGTTTAGGGTTTTCACTTAAAAAGGCCCATAAAAGCTTCAAGGCATACTTAATTTCGCCAACAAAAGTCATATTAGATGGAAACGAAATTGAATGAATATTGGCCAACACAATATCCATTGACTCGCCTTTAACATCGGTCATATTCAACAAAAATGTATCTCGTTTATTCTCTAACTCTGCAATGGCCTTTTGTAGCGCTTCATACTTTAGCAAAGCGCTTTGCTGTATAGGATTTATTGAAGGTGAGGATTTATCGACGTTTGCCAGAATTTTATCTATTTCAGCGAGTTCATTTTGTTTAATTTCATCAATTTCGTCACGAATATCATCAATGCTATTAAGGTATTTATCAAGTTCAGATAGGCTAATTTGTGCGTCATTGGAAGCTCGAATATATTGAGGAACGGCAAACAATTTACGGCCATCAAGTAAACTAATGTTAGCGACATCAGATCTTTTTTCTATGTTGTTAATCTGGCGATGATGCAGCGGTAATTGAACTTGATAAATAGAATTTTCCGTAGAGGCTGTTATCCACTCTGAAAAGTTCTCGGAGTAACCATTTGCGAATTGAGCAAACACAACGTGTGGCTTGTCGCCATCATCCTTGTATGACACTTGGTAAACTGGAGATGACAAAAAATAGCCACTGCCCTTAGTAAAAACAAACGCCAGTAAAGACAGAAATACTAAGAGCAACAAGGTTGCGCAAAATGCACATAGATTCACAATAAATGAGTGGTTTTTACTGGCTGGCAACCACTTAAACATAATTCACCTGTTTACGCATCTTGTACCTTAAACCTTCGGCAACTGTGTTAAAAAAGAAGGTAAAAATAAACAACGACGTTGCTGTAAAAAACAGCACTGTGTAAAGCGCACTACCCACTTCAGCTTCAGTAAGTTCGATAGCAATGTTTGCGGTAAGAGCACGTAAACTTTCGAAAAGGCTCCAATCTGGTATGGGTGAATTACCTGTAATCATCAATACGATCATAGTTTCGCCAATAGCGCGACCAAATCCCAGCATAACTGCTGCAACAAGTCCTGGAATGGCAAACCTTATAACAACATTTTTTAAGGTTTGTAGTTTTGTCGCGCCTAAGGCAAATGAGGCATTTTTTAATGTTGCAGGAACAGAGTGAATGGCGTCTTCCGCTAAGGTATAAATAGTCGGAGAAATCGCGATACCAAGAGCAATTGACACAATTAGCGTTGTTTTCGTTAAACCAGAAAAAGCCGTTGTCACTGACATGACCTCTGGCGCAAAACTAAAGCAACTAATCGCCCACACGCTGACGCTTAAACAAGCCAAAAGCGCTTGTACACTGAAACGTAAAGGTCGGGGTAACCGATTAGCATACACATTTTGTAAAAAGGCTAGACCCAATGCTAAAAGAGGTACGGTAACGATAAATAATCCAATACCTATCAACAACTGTTCAGCAATAGGAATGAGAAACACTGCGGCGATAAATCCCAGCATTACAGATGGCACGGCTTCTAACATTTCAATGGCTGACTTAATTCTATTTCGCCAATGATTTGGTGCAAAATACCCTGTAAAAATAGCTGCGCCAAGCGCAATAGGAAGCGCAATGATCAACGCACTCATCGCCGCTTTTATACTCCCAATAAACAAGGGAACTAAGGCGTATTTTGCTTCGTTAAAATCGCTGCCTGTAGTGGTTTGATATATATGCTGTTTGTGTTGATAACCTTCATAGCTTTGCTTTTTGAACAAGGTATTAAGGGTAACGATACCCGCTTTATTTTTCAGATGAAGTACATCTGTTTTGTTTGCGTATGTCAGGTAAACAGTATCATCAATAAAAGAAAGCGTTTTGGGTTGAGTATCTAAGGTGATGCTGTCAAATATTTCACCTGACACTCGATTAAACAAGACTACCCTCTGTTGATTAGTCAGCATTACTGCACCGTTAGTTTCTCCGTGGGCTTTAACTGCAATAACCGTTTCATTGACGTTAAGTTCCATAGTATAGGTAGGGGAATATAAAAACACCCCATCATTATTAACAAGAACCCAACGCGAAAGTGAGTACTCACCACTTTCCAAGAAGATACTTCTATTTTCTTCTAGTGGTATTATGGCCCTAATGTTTTTATTTAATTGGTAGCTTTGTTTCGGCTTTTTTTGCCCTATTTGAGTTTCAAATTTATTCTCAAAATAGGTTAATTTTCCTTGATAGTCGGGGAGAACAACCAAGCCAGCTCCTGCTACTTTAGGCATGACTTCAGTACTGTATAACTGAGCTGTGTCACTGGTGAACCTTCCCCAGAATATGACTTGCTTAGTACTGTCATCAGCCAAAATAGCGAAATAAGGCTCAGATACAAATACTCGATAAGAAGGCCTAGCTTGCCAATCAGGAAAAGACACTGAAAGTGCGGTATTGTCACTATTTAGAGAATCCAAACCTTGGGGGGTTATATTAGAAATAGATAGTTCGCCGGTCTGAGCGATATCAAACAACCAGCGTTTGTTTTTGTTTTCAGCTATTAGGAGTGTTTTAGAGCATTTTGCAAGGTAACGAGTTTCAACTGTGACTAAATCATCAGCTTTGAAAAAGTCTAATCCGCATTGGTTATTGTCGGTAATTAACAGTTCATTATCACTTAGATTTCCAGCACTGACTAACTGAGCCTGGTTCATATGCACTGTGTTTTCAAGAGACAAATAG
>CAYUZL010000150.1:0-3839 GCA_964449725.1 uncultured Alteromonas sp.
CATACAAATAACTATGATCCGTAAATCCAGCTTATTGAGAATTGCACTTTCATTTACCGTTGCTATCGCGCTGGTGGCTTATTTGTGGTCGGTCTCTACCACTCCAGTAGAAAAAAACTTAGTACCTTCTGTATCAAAAAGTGCAGATAAACCTGTCCCTGATTTTTCTCAATACACTCAAACTAAAAAGAAGAAGAAAGCATTTTTTGATTATCTGACGCCAGAAATTCAGCAGCAAAACGATCATATTTTAGGTGTTAGGCACCAATTGTTACAAATGAAGCGCAAGGCAGATAACGGCGAAGTATTGGCTTTCAGAGAATCGGAAAAGTTGAATTGGCTTGCGAAAGAATACCGAGTTAAAAATGATGAAGTGACAAATGGTGTTGCAGGTGAGGGGAGTCAATCTGTATTAATAGATACATTGTTAGTTCGTGTAGATATTATTCCTTTAGATTTGGTATTGGTCCAGGCTGCAAACGAATCTGCGTGGGGAACGTCTCGCTTTGCACGAAAAGGCTATAACTTTTTTGGTTTGTGGTGCTTTACTGAAGGCTGTGGTTTTGTGCCTAATTCTCGAAATGCAGGAGCCATTCACGAAGTTGAGAAGTTTGATAACCTCACAGATGCAGTCTATACCTATCTACGTAATTTAAACCGCCACGAAGCATATCGGGAGCTTAGAAAGGCAAGAGCACAGTTAAGGGCTAATCAACAACCCATCAGTGGCAATGCACTAGCGGAAGGGTTAGTTAATTACTCTGAACGAGGCCACGAGTACGTAGAAGAAATTCAGGCAATGATAAGAATGAATCAAAAGTATTTTTCAGAATGAGAAATTTTCTAATTTTACTTTTAGGTTTATCGTTTTCGGGTGAGTCAGCGAGTCACACTATAGAAATGGAATACCATGATTTTTATCGTCATATTCAGAATCTACGACATCAAGACACTAACGGGTTAACTTACTCATTTGGTTTTATGCATATAAATACCCAGCAGTTATGCCAGATTAATGAGGCTGAATTAATCCTTAAAAATCAAACCATTGATTTAACTATCGATAGTGAAAACCGGTTTGAAATGCCATCCACAGATGATCCTGATCTTGCCAATGGAAAGGTCAGCCTTGATATTAAAGAGCCACCTGCGGAATGTGAAATGTCGGTGCGGCTAGAAACCAAGGCAGAGTATTTGAAAACCAAATACAGTAAAGAAGAACTGATAAATATAAAACGCCAATATATTTCTTTTTTCAATGAAATGGGCAGTTTCATGTCGTTTGGCGTGCCATCAGTGAATGGCCTAATGATCACGTTCGATAACAAAGACTTGTATCATGACATTAAAGATATAGGCAAAATTCAAAATGGCTTCATCATCATTGAAAACCAAGTGCTAAACGACATTGATACTATCATTTTTCCTGAGATACCAGCACGTATTACCGCTTTAACCTCTCGCTAAAGAGAAATAAGTTGGAAGTGAATTTGTTCGGCTAAACGCTGAATTGATTCTTCACCCACTTTAATTAATTCTTCTGCGCGATGAAATTCCATTAAACCTACGTTCTCTAACTGAGGTTCAATTAGCATATCAGGTGGCTCGCCCGCTAAACGAGAGCGGGTTACTCTAGCTTGCAGTATTTCTAGCGAATTATTCATGACAGAAATAATACTCGGCGGTGATTTAGCGTCTTTATCGCCCTTTGAGTCAGAAGAAAATAATTGTCCGAAAACATTTTTGCTTTTACTGAAGAAGTCATCAGTGGATTGCTGTACTTTTTCGTGTTTAACACTCATGGAAGCTGAGCGTTGCGGCCTAAAGTCAGCACTTAAGTTAACGGCTATAACAAAATCAGCGCCCATTTGTCGGCACAAATTCACGGGTACTGGATTAACAACAGCACCGTCTACCAACCACTTTTCTCCGTGAGCGACAGGCGAAAAGAGCGCAGGAATAGCGCAAGAGGCTCTTACTGAGTCGCCGACTTTACCGTGCCGGAAAGTCACTTCTCTTCCACTGTACAAATCAGTTGCTAATGTGGCAAACGGCTTACTCATTTCCTCAAATGTGGGAGCACAAAAGTCTTCCGAGAATTTTTCGAATACCTTGTGAGCCGAGGCTAAACCGCCTTTGCCTAGTCCCATCCCCATCAGTGCCAGCACTTGCCATTCGGTAAGGGATTCTGCCCACTCTTTTAACTCAGGTAATTTACCACTGCAATACGCAGCGCCTACATAGGAGCCAATCGAAGTACCAGCAACCACATCTATTTTAACACCAAGACTTTCTAGTGCTTGAATAATACCGATATGAGTCCAGCCTCTTGCTGCACCGGCACCGAGTGCAAGTCCAATTTTCATTAATTCAATCCTTTTGAGGGCGCAGGTGATTCAAGTGTCACTATTTGTGGTTCTGTGTTGACTGCGGGCGGTATATTAAAGTCAGGTGTATCAAATGCAGTGTCTCCGTCGTTCACTGGCCCTTGAGTCATATTTGTGCCATTGAAATCGTATAGACTTCTATCGAGCATATGACTAGGAGTAATGTTTTGCATACTGCTAAACATAGATTCAATTCTACCTGGGAATCTGCGGCTCCAATCCTCTAGCATAGCTTTCACTGATTGGCGTTGTAGATTTTCTTGTGAACCACATAGGTTGCAAGGAATGATAGGGAAGTTGAGCTGCTGTGAATATTGAACAATTTCGTTTTCAGAGCAATAAGCCAATGGGCGAATAACAATGTGATTGCCATCATCACTGACTAATTTGGGCGGCATAGACTTAATTCTGCCACCGTGAAACATGTTTAAAAAGAGTGTTTCGAGCATGTCATCGCGATGGTGCCCAAGCGCAATTTTGGTTGCGCCTAATTCGGTAGCAGTTTTGTACAAAATTCCTCTGCGTAATCGCGAACACAGTGAACATGTGGTTTTGCCTTCAGGGATTTTGTCTTTAACTATGGAGTAGGTATCTTCTTGTACTATTTTGTAATCAACATCTAACCCCTCTAAATACCGAGGTAAAACATGTTCAGGAAAACCGGGCTGCTTTTGATCTAGGTTAACTGCCACAATATCAAAATGAATGGGAGCGATATTGCGAAAATACAGCATGATGTGGAGTAGAGTGTAGCTATCTTTTCCTCCAGATAAACACACCATGACTTTGTCGCCATCTTCAATCATTGAAAAATCGTTAATGGCTTTTCCTACATGTCGTCGTAAACGTTTTTGCAGTTTATTAAAGTCGTATTGTTTTTTTGCAGTTGACACTGTTCACTCAGTCTATCATTTCACGTAATGGCATTGATTATACAAAACGCTGAATCAGAAGAGTAGCGCCACAGCACTAGTGGAATAAAAAACACCCCAGATTTGGGGTGTTTTGAAGACAGGAAATTAAAAAAATATCTTACAGTTGCGATTGTAAGTAGTTGTTCAACCCTAAACGCTTAATTAAACCCAGTTGCTGTTCTAACCAGTGAGCGTGATCAACTTCAGTATCGTCGAGTAACACAACTAACATGTCTCGAGTTACATAATCTTTTTCTTGTTCGCACAGCGCAATTACGTCTTTAAGTGCCGCGGCAACTTCATATTCGACTCGTAAATCGCTTTCTAGCATGCTCGGAACGTCTGAGCCTACTTCAAACCCTGTTCTGGTTTGCATGTCAGGGGTACCGCCTAGAAACAGCATACGCTCTATAAGTTTGGTTGCATGACCTTTTTCATCATCAAATTCATGGTTAATACGTTCAAATAATTTATTGAAGCCCCAATCTAGGTACATTTGAGAATGTATGAAGTATTGGTCCATTGCCGCAAGCTCAAA
>CAYUZL010000151.1:0-3198 GCA_964449725.1 uncultured Alteromonas sp.
TTCTTACGACAGCAAAAAACAATGTCGCAGCGCTTGCATTTATGTTGTTTGTCCAGTCTAAAGAAGCAAAACATATTATTCAAAGTTTTGGTTTTGAAACAGAGTAAAGACTAGAAGTTTAATGAGCCTATATTCCGCCAATGACATTCAAGCAATTGTACTAACGCTTAAATTAGCAAGTGTTACCACAATTATCTTATTGCTAATTTCGACGCCAATTGCACTATGGTTAGCAAACACTCACTCCAGGATGAAATCATTAGTAAGTGCATCAATTGCATTACCCTTGATATTACCTCCCAGTGTATTGGGCTTTTATATGCTACTTGCTATGGGGCCAGACGGTCCAATAGGAACCGTTACTCAAGCATTAGGTTTGCACACCCTCGCCTTTTCATTTCCGGGATTAGTGTTAGCCTCAGTCATCTATTCTTTGCCTTTCGTTGTGCACCCTATTTACAACGCAATTAAGGCAGTTGGTCGACGCCCCATAGAAGTTGCGGCAACCCTTGGTGCATCTCCTGTAGACACTTTCTTTAATGTTGTATTGCCTCTCGCCCGTTCCGGTTTTTTAACAGCAGCTATTTTAGGTTTTGCACATACAGTAGGCGAGTTCGGTGTTGTACTTATGATTGGAGGTAATATACCTGGCGTAACTCAAGTAATCTCTGTACAAATGTATGAACACGTCGAAACACTAAATTACGATCAGGCTCATATTCTTGCAGCGACTATGGTCATTTTCTCATTTTTAACCTTAGCGCTTATTTATAGTATCCAACGTCCTTTTAAACACCAAAAGCCTTCACTCCACTCATGACAGGTTTATTTTTAGATTTTCACTTACAGCAAAAGTCATTCACATTAGAGATTGATATTACTTTACCTTCAGAAGGTGTGACTGTGCTGTATGGCCAATCTGGTTCTGGTAAAACCACTCTACTTCGATGTATTGCAGGTTTAGAAAAAAAACTAAAGGGCACAATCGAATTTAAACAAGAACGGTGGCACACAGATAAAAAATTTGTCCCTACTTATAAACGCAATATAGGTTATGTATTTCAAGAGGCAAGTTTATTCGAACACTTAACCACACAACAAAATTTGGCATTTGCAGCAAAACGTGTAATAGGTAATAACCAAAACAGCGAAGATCACATTATTCGGCTGTTAGGTATTGAAAACCTTTTAAATCATTACCCAACGCAAATGTCTGGTGGGGAGAAACAACGTGTCGCCATCGCAAGAGTACTATTGTCAAACCCCAGTATGTTACTAATGGACGAACCCCTTGCTTCACTAGATACCAATAGAAAAAATGAAATTTTACCTTACCTTGAAGCACTAAAAACAAGGTTAAATATACCTATTATCTACGTCACTCATTCTCCTGACGAAGTTGCCCGTTTAGCCGACCATATAGTCATGATTGATGACGGTAAAATCATCACTTCTGGTCCATTATCAGAAACCCTATCTCGTTTAAACTCGCCCTACTACCTCACTTCAGAGCTGGGTGTAGTAATAGATTCGACCATATCAGAACAGGATAAGCGGTGGAAAATGTCAAAAATACTATTATCTGAAGAAGAGCTTTGGTTTCACGATGATAAAAATAACAATGAAAATGAAGTGGGAAACCCTGTCAGAATACAAATATTAGCCAGCGATGTAAGTTTAAGTTTAAGTGCTCGACTAGGAACAAGTATCACCAATTGTTTACCTGCATCTATCGCAGAAATTACAACTATTCCAGAAACAGGGATTACATTAGTGAAATTAACTATTGGAGAAATTACTGTCATGTCCCGTATTAGTAGCAAATCAGCGCACACACTAGATATACATAAGGGCATGAAGATTTGGGCTCAAATCAAATCTGCTGCAGTCATTCGATAGCATTAATACCTATCGATATTGTTCAGCATTAAGTCCGTACTTTTTTAGTAATTTATGTAAGTCAGTTCTATTTCGCCCCGCTAAATCAGCAGCTCTGGTTACGTTACCTTCGGTCATCTTAAGTAATTTAATCAAGTATTCTCTTTCAAACGACACCCGTGCTTCCGCTAACGTTGGCCATGTTTGACGGGTAGAAGAGAGGGCTTGTTTAACTAAATATAGATTGATCGTTTTGGTTTCTGTTAATGCTACACATTGCTCAACGGTATTGACCAATTGACGAATGTTTCCCGGCCAAGACGCAGTAACCAATGCTTGCATTGCATCTGGCGCAAAACCATTCACCCTTACCCCAATTTGTTTTGAAATTTGCTGTAATAAGTGGCGCGCTAGTAATGGAATGTCTTCAGCTCGTTCAGTCAAACTTGGCAGTACCAAATTAACCACATTGAGACGATAATATAAATCTTCTCTGAAAGTGCCCTTTTCCATCTCTTTGCTTAAGTTTCTATGGGTGGCAGACAATACTCTTACATCAATTGCAATTTCATTAGTCGCGCCAACAGGGCGTATCTTCTTTTCTTGTAAAGCTCGTAATAACTTTACTTGTAAAGAGATCGGCATATCACCAATTTCATCTAAAAAGAGCGTACCGCCATCAGCTTGTTGAAATAACCCTTGATGCTGCGACACCGCTCCAGTAAACGCCCCTTTACTGTGGCCAAATAACTCCGATTCGAGCAAGTTCTCAGGCAATGCACCACAATTAATAGGTACAAATGGCTTATCTTTTCTGGGGCTAGCTTGATGAATCGCGTTGGCCAATAGCTCTTTACCTGCACCACTTGGGCCGGTAATAAGAACACTTATGTCCCGTTGCGCAACTCGATATGCCTGATCGAGAACAGATTGCATACAAGGTGATCGGGTAACAATGTTCTTTGCCCACCCCTCTGACTGTATTGGCGCAGTAGCTAAAATGGCATTTTCTAATGTTTGTCTTAATGCACTATGATCAATTGGCTTAGTTAAAAATCCCGCAACGCCTTCTTTTGTAGCAGCTACCGCATCTTCTATGGTGCCATGAGCGGTCATTAAAATAACGGGTGTACTTTTACCTAAATCCACCAACCTTTTGAACAAGGTCAAACCATCCATGCCAGGCATTCTCAAATCGGTTAAAACCACATCATAATCGTGCATTTTCAAAGACTGCATGGCTTCGCTGCCACTGCTTGCTGACACAACATGGTAAACTTCTGAGTTGAGTCTAATACTTAATAAACGTAATAAACTAAC
>CAYUZL010000152.1:0-7426 GCA_964449725.1 uncultured Alteromonas sp.
AGCTAACATAGCGTTAATCGCGCCATCACTGAAGCTTTTTACTTTTGAGTTAAACTCTTCTTTGTATTGCGCCAAAAATGTTCTTGCGAGTAATACAATATCTTGTTCTCTGTCTCGCAGTGGCGGAATATAAATAGGGATCTCACTGACGCGATAATACAAATCTTCTCGGAATGTTTGCTCTGCAACCATTCCTTGTAAGTCTCTGTGAGTTGCGCATACCACGCGAATATTGACAGGAATTTCACTGCGGCCGCCAACACGCTCGATGACTCTTTCTTGTAAAAAACGCAACATTTTAGCTTGAAGGCCTATAGGCATATCACCAATTTCATCTAAGAACAAAGTACCATTTTGGGCAGATTCTATTTTACCCGGCGTGGTTTTATTGGCTCCCGTAAACGCACCTTTCTCATAACCAAAAAGTTCACTTTCCAATAGGTTTTCAGGAATAGATGCACAGTTTATGGCAACAAAAGCGTCGTTTTTTCTTGGGCTATTTTCGTGAATTGAACGCGCAAATACTTCCTTACCCGTACCGCTTTCTCCTTGCAGTAAGGTACTAATATCCGTATTTGCAATTTTTTCAGCCTTTCGCATTACGGTTTGAATAGCATCGCTATTCCCAATAATTCTACCCATACCTTTATTCGATTGAGAAAGTAGGCGATTTTCTCGTTCAAGATTGGATAAATTCAGCGCTCTTGCAACTAACAACTTGATAGTGTCTGAGTCTATTGGTTTCTGGTAGAAATCGTATGCGCCGAGCTCTATGGCTTTAAGTGCATTTTCTTTGTCGCTATTCCCCGTCACCACAATCACTTTAGTGGTAGGAGAAAGCGCCAAAATTTCTTCCAAGGTTTTTAAGCCTTCAGAGGCATTAGCAGGATCAGGAGGTAGCCCTAAATCCAGTGTCACAACTTTTGGTTCATGCCGTCTCAGTTGCGCAATAGCGCTAGTGCGATCTTCTGCATAAGCCACATCGTAATCGGTAAAACTCCATTTTAGCTGCTTTTGAATACCTAAATCGTCGTCAACAACTAATATTGCTTCCTTCATAGCGTTTCCTTGTTAGAAATCGGGAATATGAGAGTGAATGTCGTACCTTTACCTACTTCACTTTCTACGTCTAGTTTACCGTCAATACTGTCTAAATAGCTTCGTGCATCATAGACTCCAATGCCCATTCCAGCGTTCCCTTTAGTCGTATCAAAAGGAGTAAACAAGCGGTGTTGAATAAACCTATCTGACATCCCTTCACCAGAATCGCTCACTTTAACTAAAAGAACATTTCTTTGTTTATCACAATCAATACTTACACTAACAAAACCATTATCTTTTGTTGCCTGCTGCGCATTACTAATTAAATGATAAAACACATTCATTACCTTTTCATGCTCAATTAAAAGCTCGGTTTCCGCTTTTAACGTTAATGTAGGTATGGGAAGTAAGCCTTGGCAGCGTTCATTAATGACCTTTGACACTAACTCGGAAATGAGTATAGGCGCTCGTTGCTTACTTTGTTCAATATTTTTGTCGGTTAGTTGCCTTAGCATTTTATCCATTCGAGACTTGGTATGTTCTAAAGTTTCAAATGTGTCGTCTATGAACTCTGGATTATGCTTGTGTTGTTCAGCATTTGCCAAAATAAGATCAATTTGCGCCATGACATTCTTTAAGTCGTGTAATACAAAAGCAGACATACGGTTAAACGCGGCAAATTGAGCATTTTCAGCGAGTATTTTAGCCGCCTCATGGTGGGAAAGGTAAGTACTCACTTGCTCAGTAACCGCTGACAAGTAGTCTCTCACTTCCCAATCTAATGATATAGTTTCAGTTTCTACTGAATTCAGTAACACTACACTTTGTATTTTGTTTTCATGAATAATAGGAACCACTAACTGAAAGCGGAAGGTATACACATCATCTTTGCTAATCGACAACCCTGGGTAATCATAAGGACGAAACTTGAATTGGTTCAAATCTAAGACCCAATGAGTTTTTGCACAATATTCAATCAAAATATGAAGCAACCTAATTTGCGCAGCAGATAATTCATTTACATTGCTCTTTGCTGTGGTTTCAAGGTGTTCACTATTCAACTTTAGAAGAATACCCTGGTCATAGTTTATCGAAGACATAAAAGCCTGAAGCGCATAGTGATGAACATCGTGAATGTCTTTAATTGGCTCAGAAAGCGTCTTAGTTAATTTAACCCACTCTACCCGATAATCATATTGGTTTGCGAAAAAGTGTTTGGTGATAAAAATCTTTATTTTACTGCGGATTTGGTTCGACAAAAATACTGACGCAAGTACCACTGCCGAGCCAGCAAACATAATCACTTGAATGGTGGTTGTCCACTTCCCCCCAAAATAATTGACAGCATAGCCCGCCAAAGACATTATCAATAAATAAAATCCCGTCACTAGCAGCAGTGAACTGTGCAGAACCACATCTCGGGACACAAAAATATTGATTCCCCAGTGTCGAATACGCCGAATAGCCAATACTAAAAAAGGCGCGAGTATAAAATAGACATACCCACGTACAGCTATAACTCTCCCATCAAAATTACCAATCATGATGGTATTGGCATACAGCACAAACTCATAGAGTTGAGTAGCGCCTAAAAACAAAATAAGCGGCTTGAATTCCCACTGCTGGTCGCCAGATTGACGATACACCAATTCCAAGATGATAAGGACTTCAAGGGCAAGAAGGGTTTGCAACAAAGAGAACCAAGTCGCATCTAACTTAACGATGAAAGGAGTGACCAATACAGCCGCAGGTACACTGAGGATAATCAGTGTTTCTGGACGCTTCAAAACCCCTAGAACTGAATTAAATTGAGACCGAATACACGAGGATAAAAACAGCAACCACGCAGCTTGTTTTAAGGTATCCGCTATAAAAAGTGATTTCCCTGTAATGGGACTTTGAATAAGGCTTATAAAGCTAACTGACCACAACACAGTAGAAAGTACAGCTACAACCAAAAGCTGCTTTGCTACTCCTGATTGCCGAGAAGTAAACAACAGCAATAAAAGTAGCAAATACCCAGTTGCATTAATACTGTATCCAATGTCAGTAATCATAGCAATTAACCATTCATGTTGGTATTACCCACGCTTTTTAACAACCAAACTTCCAATAGAGTAACCCGCACCAAAAGAACAAATAACCGCAACATCATCTTTCACTAAATCTTCATGGTTCAAAGCCAATGCGATAATCGACCCCGCAGATGCGGTATTCGCGTATTGGTCTAGCACAATTGGCGCTTCTTCCGCGGAAGGATCTCGACCTAACAGCTTTCTAGAAATAAGCTGATTCATATTGATGTTCGCCTGATGTAGAAACCATCGTTTTACATTTTCAGGCGTCAATTCATAATCGCTCAAATGACTTTGTATATGTTCAGCAGCCATAGGACAAACTTCTTTAAATACTTTTCGTCCCTGCTGTTGGAACAACTTATCCGCTCCGTAGGGGTCATTATCATGAGCTCTATTCAAATAGCCAAAGTTAGAGCGAATATTATTCGAAAACTGGGTTTTGGCTTTTGTGCCCAATATTGAATAAACATGATCTGAATTGGCAGTGTCACTGCGCTCAATAACAATGGCAGTGGCAACATCACCAAAAATAAAGTGACTATCTCTGTCTTTATAATTTGCTTGAGGAGAAACAAGCTCGGGATTGACAACCAATACACATTTAGCACTTCCCGCTACCACCATTTCGTGGGCACGGTGAATACCAAAAGTAGCGGCCGAACATGCAACTAACATGTCAAAACCAAACCCTTCAATACCTAAAGCGCCTTGTACTTCTATTGCCATCGAAGGATAAGCTCGTTGAGTGTAAGCACAAGATACAATAACCGCATCAATGTCGGATGCTTGTTTGTTCGCCGCTTCCATCGCTTTTTTTGCAGCGTTTACTGCCATTTCTGCTTGGTGAGAGAGCTCATCATCTTTGCGCTCTGGTATAACAGGACACATACGGTCAATATCTAATACGCCCTCTTTTTTATAAATGTATCGGCTTTTTATACCTGAAGCCTTTTCAATAAAAGCAACGCTGCTCATTGGTTTTGCGTCTATGGTTCCCGCTTCAATTTCAGATCTGTTGTCTTGGTTGTAGCGTTCTGCCCATGCATTATAACTCGCGACTAACTCTTCATTGCTTATACTTTCAGGCGGAGTCCACAAACCTACGCCACTGATTACACTTAATTCAGACATAACTCTCACGTTCACAAAATAATTACGTCTATAGCTTAACGATATGATGCACTAAAGTCATGAAAATAACGCAAGTACACCAAATAAAACGCTTAACTAACGACAACATCTTAAAAATAATAAAACACAGTGTACCTTACTGACACACTCTCTCTGAAGAAAAGAGCCAAAATTATTGTTAATATAAAAATAACGTTTACCGTTCCATTTTGATTTCACCAGAACATAAAGAGACAAGTTTATGAATATGACGAAACCGCACTACATCCAACAAGCCGTACTCACCGTGTGCTGTTTAATTTTCATTGCAGGGTGTGCAACCTCTCCCACAGGCCGGAGCCAATTTCTGCTTTTTAGCACTGATCAACTCGACACTATGGGCACCCAAGCATTCAGCGCAATGAAATCAGATTTAACTATATCTAATCAAGCTATAGAAAACGCCTATGTCCAATGCGTTGCTAATGCACTTATTCCTCACGTACCTAAAAGTGCATTCGATGGGCAATGGGAAGTGGTTGTGTTTGCTGATGATCAAATTAACGCCTTTGCGTTACCCGGTGGAAAGATAGGCGTTTACACCGGTTTACTTAAAGTTGCTGAAACAGACGATCAACTTGCCGCCGTTATTGGCCACGAAATTGGTCATGTTATTGCCCAGCACAGCAACGAAAGAATGTCTCAATCACAACTTATCGACATGGGAAGCCAAGCGTTAAATGCTGTTTTAACAGCGAATGAAGTACCCCAAAATAATATGATAATGTCCGCTATTGGTTTGGGAGTACAAGTAGGTGTTCAGCTTCCCTTTAGCCGAGCCCACGAATCGGAATCTGACACCATTGGTTTAATTTTGATGGCTCAAGCGGGCTTTGACCCTAGAGAGTCTGTTACTTTGTGGGAAAACATGGCTGCAGTCAGTGGTGAGAAGCCTGTTGAACTGCTATCTACACATCCTTCTGAAGCAACACGAATCGATAATCTACAAAACAATATGCCTTCAGCTTTAGTTGATTTTAATAACACCACATCTCGTCCACAATGCGGGTAGTGGTTTTATCTTAGTAACCACTTGTGATTTACATTGAACAATAAAAAAGGGCTCTATTGAGCCCTTTTTTCGTAAGTAATTAAATCAGTCTATTATTCTGATTCATTTTTATGAACGTGCACATCCATTTGAGGGAAAGGAATTGAAATGCCTTCTTCGTCAAATCTCAACTTAACTTTTTCAGTGAAATCGAATTTAACACCCCAGAAATCAGCTGTTTTTGCCCAAGGTCTAACTGCAAAATTCACACTGCTATCGCCTAGCTCAGCAACTACAACTACTGGAACTGGATCTTTTAAGATGCGTTCATCTTGTTCAGTCAACTCAAGTAAGATGTTCTTAGCTTTAAGTATGTCGTCATCATAACCAATACCAAATACCATATCTACACGGCGAGTTTCTTTAGCCGAGTAGTTAGTAATGTTGTCACCGTATATGCGGCCGTTAGGAACGATAATTTCTTTGTTATCTGGCGTATTCAGCGTTGTAGTAAAAATACCAATATTTTGAACCGTACCTGATGTACCACCAGCGTCAACAAAATCGCCAGCACGAATAGGTTTAAACACCAACAACATGACACCAGCGGCAAAGTTCTTCAGGGAATCTTGTAACGATAGACCTATCGCTAAGCCTGCAGCACCAATAATAGCGACAAGAGAAGTAGTGTCGACACTTAGCTGATTGAGCGACGCAATAATCACAACCAACATTAATACCGCTCTTAAAATAGAGCCTAAAAAGTTAACTAGCATAGGGTCGTATTTCGACTTGCCCATTAACTTTATAAAAGTAGAAATAATGATTCCGACAACAATACGTCCGACAATGAATATTAAAAGCGCAAAGCCAATATTAATTGCCCAAGGTATTGCGTATGTATCAAGTAGTTCTTGTATGCGTTCAGGTGAAAAGTCCACGATGAACCTCCTCTAAAATTGTGTTTTCATGTGTGTTTTTACTAGTCTTTTTAGACCTTCGAAAAGATTTTAATCTGATTGCACGTTAAATGCTCTTTTTTATTTTACTTTTTGTTACATTTTGTCCCAAAACACATAAAACGCCTTTGTTCTTGATAGAAAATAAAACCAAAGTAAACTAGCCACCTTGCTTACAGCCTTAATATTCAAAATTCGATTACTATGAGAATAACCCGATTTTTTCACCCCGAACCATTGCACGTAGATACACAAGTAGAGCTCAGTGCAGATGCAGCGCACCATTGCGTAAATGTTTTACGTTTGAAAGCCGGCGTATCGGTTGTTCTATTTGACGGCACGGGTAAAGAATTTGCCTGCGAATTAGTTAATGTACAAAGACGTAAAGCCTCTGTTGAAGTAATGACTGAATTACACATAGATCCTCAATCGCCTATTTCCCTTCATTTAGCACAAGGCGTGTCAAAAGGTGACCGCATGGAGTGGATATTACAAAAAGCCACTGAACTAGGTGTAACAGACATAACCCCAATTATCACCGAACGCTGCAATGTTAAGCTTGATGAAGACCGTTGGCTGAAGAAACATGGGCAATGGCAAAAAGTCATTATCGGAGCATGTGAGCAATCAGGTAGAAACACCTTACCTACTTTACATAACGCTATCCCACTAGCAAAATTTTATGCGGAATCCACAAATCAAAGCCGCATTATTTTGGCGCCAACAGCAGACTCACATTTTCACGATGTGGCGCAACCCAGTACCCATGGTTACCGGTTAGTCATTGGTCCAGAAGGCGGTTTAACAGATAGCGAAATTCATCAGTTAAAAGAATCTGGCTATCAAGAATCTCGTTTCGGCCCTAGAATATTAAGAACCGAAACAGCCGCACTCGCGGCACTTGCTGTGTTACAACACCGAGTGGGTGATTTGTATTAACTTTCCAGTTCACGTTGCAATCGTGATAAATATTCAACTTGATTTGTAGGTACTATGCCCCATAGTACTAAGACTAAGTTAACTGAGATAACCGCAATGACCTATTCAATCGGCGTAATCATGGATCCTATCGATTCCATTACCCCATACAAAGACACCTCTTTCGCTATTATGTTGGAAGCACAAGCCAGAGGCGCTACCATTTATTACATCGAAATGGCTGATATGTATATTGATCAAGGTAAGGC